>JBOHBD010000276.1:0-3102 GCA_050698195.1 Gaiellaceae bacterium | reverse complement strand
GCGTGGGCGGGCTCAGGCGCGTCTTCGTCGGCCGCGAGACAGAGCTCGAGCTCCTCCGCGCGACCTTCCGCCGCGCGGTCGCACAGCGAGAGCCGCACCTCGTCACGATCGTCGGCGAGCCTGGTGTCGGCAAGACGCGCCTCGTGCGGGAGCTCTGGGAGCTCCTCGCGGAGGAGGAGCCCGCGCCGCGTCGCCGGACGGGCAGGTGCCTCGCGTACGGGGACGGGATCACGTACTGGCCGCTCGGCGAGATCCTGAAGGAGGAGCTCGGGATCCTCGACAGCGACGCACCGGAGACGATTCGCGAGCGGCTTGCCGGCCGCGACATCCTCGGGCTGGCGCTCGGATTGGACGTCGCAGGCGATCTCCATCCTCTCGACGCCCGCGAGCACCTGCACGAAGCGGTCGTGGGGTTCGTCGAGGAACTTGCCGGGGAGCGGCCGCTCGTCAACCTCGTCGAGGACATCCACTGGGCGGAGGAGGACCTGCTCGATCTCCTCGAACGTGTGGTGCGCGACGCCCACGGTCCCGTCGTCCTGCTCGCGACCGCGCGTCCCGAGCTCGTCGCTCGCCGCCGGGGCTGGGGCGCCGGCCGACGCAACGCGACGACGATCTGGCTCGAGCCGCTGCGCGCCGAGAGCACGTCGCGCATGCTCGACGAGCTCCTTTCGATCGAGCTCCCCACTGCGATCGGCGAGCTCGTCGTCGAGAGGGCGGAGGGCAACCCGTTCTTCCTCGAGGAGCTCGTCGGCGAGCTCGTCGACGCGGGCGTCCTGGAGCGGCACGACGGCTCGTGGCGTACCCGCGAGCTTCCGGAAGGGTTCTCCGTGCCGGACTCGGTGCACGCCGTCCTCGCCGCGCGGATCGACCGTCTTCCACCGCCGGAGAAGGCCGCGCTGCAGGCGGCGTCGGTCGTCGGGCGAGTCTTCTGGCCCGGTCCGGTCGTGCACCTGCTCGACGGCGTCGAGCCGAGCTTCGAGCTGCTCGAGGAACGGGACTTCATCCGCAGCCGCGGCGGCTCCACGATGGCAGGCGAGCGCGAGTACGCGATCAAGCACGCGCTCACGCGTGAGGTGGCATACGCGAGCATCCCCAAGGCGCGGCGGGGTCGTCTGCACGCCACGCTCGCAGACTGGCTCGAGCGCACCGCCGGAGGGAAGGACGAGCACGCACCGCTTCTCGCGTACCACTACACAGAGGCGGTCCGGCCCGACGACGCCGACCTGGCCTGGGCAGAGCAGCCACACGAGCTCGGCCGGCTTCGCGCGAAGGCCGTCGTCTGGCTCGAGCGCGCGGCCGAGCTGGCGATCGGAAGGTACGAGATCGTCGAAGGCGTCTCGTTGCTGCGTCGCGCGATCGCCCTCGACCCACAGCCCCAGGACAAGGTGCGACTCTGGCGACGGCTCGGGATGGCAGGAGCGCTTCGGTACGACGCGGAGGTCCTCGTCGAGGGGCTCGAGCGCGCGATCGAGTCGAGCCGCGACCGAGATCAGCTCGCGGACCTGTACAGCCTGCTCGGCTTCCAGACGTCGATCAGGTCCGGCATGTGGAAGCGAAGGCCCTCGCACGATCTCGTCAACGGGTGGATCGACCGCGCGCTGGAGCTCTCCTCTCCCCGGAGCGTCGCGCGAGGACGCGCGCTCGCGGCCCGGGCGCTGGACAACGCCGTCGAGAACGAGGACGCCGCGCGCCAGGCGACCGCGCTCGCCGAGGAGCTGGGTGACGTGGAGCTTCGGTCCTGGGCCTGGGCGGCCCGCGCAGCGTGCTCGTTCCACAAGCGACACTTCGAGGACGCGCTGAGCTGGGCGGCGCGCCGGTTCGACGTGATCGACGAGATCGACGACCCGGATCACGCAGTCGAGATCTACGAGACGCTCGTCCCAGCGGTGGAGTCGCTCGCTCGCTTCCGCGAAGGCCGCCGCCTCGCCGACGCCCACTTCGAGCGCTCGCGCACGCTCTCGCCCCATCATCGGCTGCACAGCGTCGCGCTCATGGTCGAGGTCGAGGAGCTCTCGGCGAGCTGGGCGGAGCTTCTGCGCCTGGCTCCCCTCGTAGAGCGCTCGACGGAGGAGAACACGGCCACCTCGTGCATCAGGGGGCCGAGGTCACTGCTCCTGTGTGCGCTCGCGGCGGAGTGCAGCGGCGAGAACGAGCGTGCCGGAGCTCTTGAACGAATTGCCGCCCGGTACGAGCACGAGGACTACGGCCTCTCGCTTGCCCATCCGAGGTTGAGGCTCGCCCTCGTGCGGGGCGACCGCGACGGTCTGGAGCGCCTCCTCGCGCCACAAGAGCCGCACCGCTATGCGTTCGGCCCGGGGCCGCTCGCCGCGACGCTCGACGCCCTCGCCGTGCTCCGAGAGCGAGCACGCGTCGAGGCGGAAGTCGAAGCGCTTCTCGAGCAGAAGTCGTACCTCCGGCCTTTTGCACGGCGTGCGCTCGCGATCGTCCGCGAGGACGAGGCGCTGCTGCAACGAGCGCAGGACGAGTTCACGGCGCTCCGCCTCGGCTGGCACGCCGCCCAGACCGAGCGCCTGCTCGCGGGCCTCTAGGGCTCCATGTGACGAGAAGCGGCAGCGGACGCCTTCAGGGATCTTTCGCGCGACCGGGATCCGCGCGAGCGGATTCCGCTCTTGCGCAGGAGGCGGGCGGCGATGTGCGTGCGCAGCGGCGGCGGCCGCGCAGCGGACGCCTTCAGGGATCTTTCGCGCGACCGGGATCCGCGCGAGCGGATTCCGGTCTTGCGCAGTAATCAGTACTCGAGCCGCGAACGGCGCTCGTGGCGTTCCAGCGCGAGGTCGATCAACCGGTCAAGCAGCTCGCCGTACGGAATCCCCGAGGCCTCGAAGAGCTTGGCGTAGACGCTGGTGGCGGTGAAGCCGGGGATCGTGTTCAGCTCGTTGACGACGACGTCGCCCTCGGGCCTGACGAAGAAGTCGACGCGGGCCATCCCCTCGCAGTCGCACGCGACGAAGGCCGCGACCGCCAGCTCCCGCACGTGGGCTGCGGAGCCGGCGGGAATCCGCGGCGGGATAACGAGCTCCATCCCGCCTTCCGCGTACTTCGCCTCGTAGTCGTACCAGTCGCTCGTGAGCGGGACGATCT
>JBOHBD010000275.1:0-5408 GCA_050698195.1 Gaiellaceae bacterium | reverse complement strand
GTGCAGACCGGCTTCGGGCGCACCGGGCGGATGTTCGCGATGGAGCACTTCGGCGTCGAGCCCGATCTGATCGCCGTGGCGAAGTCGATCGCCGGCGGCCTCCCGCTCTCCGGCGTCATCGGGCGGGCCGAGATCATGGACGGGGCGCACCGAGGCGCCGTCGGCGGCACGTTCATCGGCAACCCGGTCGCCCTGGCCGCCGCCCGCGCTGTCCTCGACGTCTTCGAGGAGGAGGAGCTCGTCGATCGAGCGGTGGCGATCGGCGACGTCATTCGCGCGCGGATGCTCGAGTGGAAGGAGCGGTGGCCCCGCATCGGCGACGTGCGCGGTCTCGGGGCGATGCTCGCGATCGAGCTCGTCCACCACCCAGAGACGAAGGCGCCCGCTCCGGAGCTCGCGGCAGCCGTCATCGACGGCGCGCTGCAGCGAGGCCTGATCCTGCTCAAAGCAGGGGTGTACGCGAACTGCATCCGCGTGCTCTGCCCCCTGACGATCTCGGACGGCGAGCTGGAGGAAGGGCTCGACGTCTGGGAAGAGGCGCTGGCCGCAACTCTCGGCTAGCCCTTCATACGATCACTCGTAAGCCGGCTGCGCGGCGCTGAATCAGGACATGTCGAGCGATGTGTCGTCCGAGGCTCTTGGAACGATCTGCGCGCCGTTAGTTCCATAGAGCTGGTCGAAGACGTGCGGGCTCACAGGGGGTGTCCCCCGTATGACTCCGACCCGCTTCTGGCTCGTCGTCTCTCGCCGGCTTCTGGTGGCAGCCTATGCACGCTGCCCCGCCCACTTCGCAGCGCTCGTCCTGACCGCGATCGCCGCCTCCCTCCTTCTCCCCGGTCCCTGGGATGCCACGCGGGCGGAGGCGGGCGGAAACGAACAGGCTGCCGACCGCGAGCTCGTCGAGCTTCGCTCGGCGAAGACGACGACGGTCAGGCAGGCCGACGGCTCACTCAAGACCACCTTGTCCGAGCAGTCGCTCCACTACCTCGATTCCGGCCGGAAGTGGAAGGCGATCGACCCCTCCTTCAAGTCCTCGGCGGAGCAAGGGACGAGATGGGAGTCGGGCGCGAACCGCTTCTCGGTTGAGCTCGCCGAGCAGGCGAGGGAGAGCTTCCTCACGCTTCGCGTCGGCGATGTCGCCTTCTCGCTCTCCGTAGAAGATGCGTCCGCGGTCCAGGGAGTCAAGGCCAAGGAGAACGTCGTCACCTTCAAGGACGGCTTCCCGGGCGTCGACCTCGAGTACGTGCTCCTTCCGGACGGGCTGAAGGAGAACATCGTCCTGCGCAGGCAAGGGGCGCCGTCCGAGTACCGCTTCCGCCTCGACCCCGAAGCGGGAACGGACCTTCGCACGGAGGAACGCGACGACGGCAGCATTTGGTTATTCGAGGAGTCGAGTCCGGACCCGGCATTCGTTCTTCTTCCGCCCGTCGCAGGCGACTCGAGCGACCGGGCTCAGCCGCCGGGCGCGGAGGCTGGCCCTTCGCTGTCGTGGGCTCCCGCCAAAGGAAGGGCGTCGATTGAGGTCGAGGAAGAGAGCGGCTCCTTCTTCGTCACACTCGCGATCGACGAAGACTGGCTGCGGAGCCCCGACCGCGTGTACCCGGTCGTCCTAGATCCCACCTGGTACGTGGAGCCCGACACCGCGGACGGCGAGTACGACACGACGGCGGGCGGCACGCCGAACATGCTGACGGGGGAGATCCGCACCGGCCGCGACGGCGCGGGCGGGCCCGAGTACGCGAGCGTCCTCGGCTTCGACCTCGCGACGATCCCGCCGGGCGCGAAGGTGCTCGACGCCCGTCTGAACGTCCATCTCAACGCCTGCTTCCCGACGGCGTGCGGCACCGGTCACACCGGCGACGTCGAGCTCCGGCGGCTGACGAGCGGCTGGTCGGCCTCGACGCCCTGGTCGGCGGTGACCGTCGACAGCGCCCTCCAGGACAAGATCGTCTTCTCGACGACACCGGCTGTCGCCTGGCACCGTTGGTCAGGCGGCACGTTCTCGCAGACGGTGCAGTCGATGGTCAACGGGACGATCGCGAACCACGGCGTGATCCTCAAGAAGAACGCCGGCAACGATGCGGTCGGGTACAGGTGGCGCTCGGCGCGCTACGGCGATCCGGCCTTCGCACCCTTCCTCGAGGTCTTCTGGATCGCCGACGGCGTGCAGCTGAACCCATCCACGCACCTGCACGCGAACGGCGCCGAGCTCTTCTGGCAGCACTACGCGGGCGGGACCGGGGGCTACGCCGACGCCGTCTTCGAGGATGGGCCGGTCGGCTACTGGCGCCTCGACGAGGCGCCGGGCGATACCACCGTCTGGGATTGGTCGGGGAACGACGGGACGGCGACGATCCAGAATCCGACGGGCGCGGTTAGGGCCGAGCCGGGCCCGCTCGCCGACCTCGACGCGGCGACGAAGCTCCTCGGAAGCCCGGCCGGGTACGTCAAGGTGCCCGACGACCCGGTGCTACGGGTCAACGACACCTTCACCCTCGAAGCCTGGGTCCGGCGGCTCGACCTCACCGCCCGCGACATGGCGATCTTCAACGACTTCGGCTCGGGCTTCTGGTTCCGGCTCAACTACGCGAACAAGATCGAGCTGCTCGGGAACGGGACCGGTGCTCCCATCGCTGCATCGACCTCCAGCATCGCCGACACGAACTGGCACCACGTTGCCGCGACGAAGGCGGGCATGAGCGTCAAGCTCTACATCGACGGCGTCGACGTCACCGGGACGGTGACGAACGTGACGCTCGCATCCTCGACGAGCGGCTTCCATATCGGGAACACGGACGGTCTCACTCAGCCCTTCTACGGCTGGGTCGACGAGGCGGCGCTCTACCCGACAGCGCTCTCGGCGGCCCGGGTCCAGGCCCACTACGCGGCGCGCGCCACCGCGATGGCGGGTTTCCAGCGCTTCGAGATCCATCGCAGCCCGAACGCGGGCTTCACCCCCTCTACCGCGACGCTCGTCGCGACGGTGGCCGACCCCGCGCTGCAGAGCTACCGCGACACCTCGGCCAGGCCGTCGGCGACCTTCTACTACCAGGTCGTGACCGTCACCGACGAGGGCGCCTTCTCCTCGAACCAACTGAAGGCCGATCTCCCGGCGCAGGGGCTCGGGCAGGTGACGATCCAGCCGGGCTACCTCTCGAGCTTCGCGACGGCGACCCACATCTCCTCGGGCTCGCCGACGCAGGAGGCGGGGAACAGCCAGGCGCTCACGGTCGGCTCCTCAGGCTCGAACCACACCCGCACCCTCATTACCTTCGACATGCGGCTCATCCCGACCGGGGCAAGCGTGAGCTCGGCCAAGCTCCATATGTATGCGCTGCAGACGACGCCGGCGCTCGACCTGCACCGAGTGTCGGCGCAATGGTGGGAGGGTGGTGCGACCTGGAACCACCGTGACAAGTTCGCGAGCCTTCTCTGGGCGACACCGGGTGGCGACTTCGACTCCTCGGCGACGGGAAGCTCCGCCGGAGGGTCGCACCAGCACTGGGACACCTGGGAGCTCGGTTCGCTCCTCCAGCAGTGGATCGACGGCTCGACCGCGCACCACGGCGTCCTCGTCAAGTACGGCTCGGAGAGCGGGTCGCAGCCGACCCTCAACTACGCCGCCGACGGCTACGCGCGCTCGCTCGCACTACGCCCCAAGCTCGTCATCGCCTACGAGGACGGCTCGCAGGCGGTCGCGCCGAAGGTCGCCGTCTCCCAGCCCGTCGCGGGCGAGCTCGTCAAGGGCACGACCACTGTCATGGCCGGGGCGCTCGACGACGGGACGGTCGCGAAGGTCGAGTTCTTCCTCGACGGGAGCGCGCTCGGGGCTCCCGACACGGCTCCGCCTTTCGAGGCGACCTGGAACAGCACGTCCACGTCTCGCGGGGATCACACCCTCACCGCGAAGGCGACCGACGAGGCCGGTAACGAGACGACCTCGCAGGGCGTCACTGTGACCGTTGCGAATAGCGCACCCCCGACGACGAGCGTTACTGTGGTCGGGGCGGGCTCCTCCTACAGCGGCCTCGTGCTCGGGGACTCACCCGCGTCCTACTGGCGCCTCGGCGAGGCGAGCGGGACGAGCGCCGAGGACGCGACGAGCGCAAACCGCGACGGCGCCTACTCCGGCTCCCCGACCCTCGGAGCGAGCGGGGCGCTCACCGGCGACCCAGACACGGCCGTCGGCTTCAACGGCTCGAGCCAGTACGCGGAAGTGCCTTACGCCGCGGCCCTCAACCCATCCCAGTTCTCCGTCGAGGCCTGGGCGTACGTGACCGGAGGGCAGGGTACGTACCGCTCGGTGGTCACGAGCCGCGACTCCGCGACCGAGCAGCGCGGCTACGTCCTCTACGCCCACGCCGACGACACCTGGCAGTTCTGGGTCGGGTCGGGCCCGTACTGGACGCAGCTCTACGGACCTGCGGTGCAGCTGAACACGTGGACACATCTCGTCGGCACCTACGACGGCAGCACCGCCCGCTTCTACGTCAACGGCGCCCCGGTCTACTCGACGGCGACGGCGTTCGCGGCGAACACGCAGCGGGCGCTCCGGATCGGCGCCGGAAGGACCGAGTCGACCCCCGGCTTCCACTTCGCCGGCCGAGTGGACGAGGCTGCCGTCTACGCGAGCGTCCTCTCGGCGACCCAAGTCGACGCGCACTACGACGACGCGAGTAGCGGGGGCTCGGGCGGCTCGGCCGTCAGTGTGCCGCTCGAGATGAGCTACGACCCCGGCGCGGGGACGCAGGACGCGGCGCCGCTGACCGTGTCGCTGACGAACAAATCGACCCAGAGCTGGCCAACGGCCTCGATCAAGCTTCGCTACCGCTGGTTCTCGGCCGACTCGCCCCCCATCGCGACCGACTCGGCCAACGTCTCGATCGGGACCGACCTCGGAGCCGGCCAGCAGCGAGACGTCGCCCTCACGGTCGATCCGCCGACGCTTCCGACCGGGGTGTACCGCGCCCCCTACCTTCTCCGCATCGACCTCTACGACACGGGCGCCTCCTCGTACTTCGCGGCCAAGGGGAACACGCCCTACGAGACCTGGGTGACGGTGACACGCGAGGTCTCCGACGAGCTCGGGCTCGAGCGCTACCAGCAGTACGACGGGGATGATCTCGGCGGCGGGTTCGACCATGCCGTTAACCTCGCGAACGGCAACTCGCTTGTCCAGTGGATGCCCTTCTCGCAGCCCGGGCGCGGTCTCAACAGCGTCCTCACCCTGACCTACAACTCGCTCGAGCACGGCTCCGTCTCCCCGCTCGGGAACAACTGGTCGCTCGCGAGCTCCTCGCTGACACCCTTCGGACTGCCGCTCGACGTGCACCCGAACGCCGCCGACACGGCTGCGGGGAGGACGCAGAAGTGGGTCGGCTTCACGGACGGCGACGGCTCCTACCACG
>JBOHBD010000274.1:0-2670 GCA_050698195.1 Gaiellaceae bacterium | reverse complement strand
CCCGTGCACGACTCTGCCGTCGCGAGGCGGAGGCCCTGCGCACGACAGAGGTCGAGCACGATCTCGGCGACGCTGCGCTCGTCCTCGCTGAAGAGGTGTCGCTCGAGCCGTCCTCGGAGCGCGTGGGCGAGCATGGCGGCCCTCTCTTCGGCGCCCGGCTCGACGACGAGATCGACGTGGATCTCGAACTCGCGCGCGCAGATCGTCGCCACCACGCCGTCCCCGTCCCCACCTGCTTCCGCCAGCGCCTTCGCGACGGCCGACTCGGGGGTGCCGAAGAAGCGAAGCCTGCGCCGTTCGAGCGCGGGAGCCCGCCGGAGCACCGCGCGCACCGGCTCGGTCTCGAGCGCGCGGGGCCAGAGCCTCCGGAGCTCGCGTGGAGGGCCGGGCAGCACGACGACAGCACGCCCCTTCGCCTCCAGGACGAGACCCGGTGCGGTACCGGCCAAGCCGAGGGAGATCGCCCCTGACGGCACCGTCGCCTGCTTGCGCACCCCGACCGCGAACTCCGTGTACGGTCGCCGCAGCCGCTCGGCGATCGAGCGCGAGACGGCCTCGATCTCGCGCTCGAGGGCGTCGTCGACCTCGAGCCCGCGGCCGGCGACGCTGGCGACCATCTCGACCGTCCGGTCGTCGTGGGTCGGTCCGAGACCTCCCGAGACGAGGCAGAGGTCGGCGGCAAATCCCTCCGAGAGGGCACGTTCCAGATCTGCTCGACCGTCGCCGACGATCGTGATCGCGACCGGCTCGAGCCCGAGTCGCAGGGCCTCGGCCGCGAGGAACGAGCCGTTCTTGTCCTCCCGGTCGCCGCGGACGAGCTCGCTGCCCGTGACGACGATCGCCGCTCGTGGGCGCGTCAAGAGGACGCTGGGCTGATCCGCCGCGCCGTGATCACGAACGTCGTCCCCGCAGGCAGCTCGACCCGGTTGCCGTTCACCCGCACGGCGACGTTGCCGGGCTTCGCCAGCGCGAGCTGGAGGCGACGCCCGCGGAACGTCTTGCGCTGGTTGCGCTCGAGCGTCCCGCTGTAGAGAAGCTCGCCCGAGATCGAGCCAGCTCGCACCTCCATCCACGAGCCGCCGCCGACGGCCCGGACGACCACGCTCACCCGCCGGGCCCCTGCTCGGGCGGCCCTCTCCGTGGAGCTCTGTGCCTGCGGTGCGAGACCCGGGACCTCCTCGTCGTCCGGACCGCCGAAGCGCCAGGCCGCGATGACGAGAGCCGTCAGGACGGCGATCGCCAGGAGCGCGAGAACCGCCATGCGGGACTCGCGGGGCGAGCGCTGGGCCCGCTGCACGGGTACACGCCGTGCGCGGACGACGACGTCGTCCTCACCGACGGCGAAGCGTGAGTTGTACTCGTCGACGAACGGCTGGCCGTCGAGCCCCAGAGCCTCCGCGTACGAGCGCAGGAAGCCCTTCACGTAGGTCGGCGCGGGCAGGATGTCGAACCGCTCGTCCTCGAGCGCGCGCAGGTACTTGGGGCGGATCTTCGTGCGCTCTTCGAGCTCGGGGAAGTCGAGCTCCTGGCGGAGACGCGCGTCGCGAAGGCTCGAGCCGATGTCGAACACGAGCGAGATGATAGACGGTCGGGGTCTGACGTCAGTCTGACCCCGACTCGGTCTCCCCCTCGACTCAGTCGCGCGAGCCCACGTACTCGAGCAGCCCGTAGACGCCGAGCGAGACGAGCGCCGCGAGAGCGATGCAGACACCGACGATGCCGAGCACGCGACCTGCCGACCCCACGGCGTCCCGGCCGCCTCGCTCGAGGCGGAGGGCGGTCCGGCGCCGTGCCCGCCGTGCCAGCGAGAGGGCGAGCGCGCCGAGCCCCGCCGTGACGGGTATCGCGAAGCCTGCGTGGAGAAGCTCGTACCGCTCGCTGTAGCGGGTCAGGTAGATCGCGAGGGGCAGGCTTGCGACCGACGCGACGCCGGCGACGAGCGATCCCCACGCCAGGCCGTTTCCCCCACGAGTCACGCTACTGCTTGACGTACGGGCGGCCGACCGCGGCCGGCGGAATCGAGCGTCCGACGACACCCGCGACGACGACGAGCGTGACGACGTACGGCAGCGCGCGGAAGAGCGTGGTCCAGGCCGCGTCCTCGCCGTAGGCCCCCGGGAGGCGGAGCGCGAGCGCTTCGGTGAACCCGAAGAGCAGGCACGCGACGAACGCGCCGAACGGCCTCCAGCGGCCGAAGATGACCGCGGCGAGCGCGATGAAGCCGCGCCCCGCCGACAGGTTCTCGTTGAACGAGTGCGTGATCCCGTTCGACAGGTACACGCCGCCGAGGCCGGCGAGCGCCCCGGAGATCACGACGGCGCCGTAGCGGATCGCGTAGACCGAGATCCCGACCGTGTCGGCGGCCTTCGGGTGCTCGCCCACCGAACGCAGGCGGAGCCCGAGCGGAGTGCGAAAGAGCAGGAGGTGCGCCAGCACGACGAAGGCGAGCCCGACCCAGATGAGGATGTGCATGTCGCCGATCGCACGGCCGACGAAGTCGAGGTCGCGAATTCCCGGGATCGAGACGGAGGGGATGTTGGAGACGTCCCCTGGCGTGCCCTGGTCGGTGTAGACCTCGATGAAGAAGTAGCCGGTGACGCCGAGGGCGAGGAAGTTCACGGCGAAGCCCGAGACGATCTGGTCCGCGCGGAGGTGGATCGAGATGAACGC
>JBOHBD010000273.1:0-13159 GCA_050698195.1 Gaiellaceae bacterium | reverse complement strand
GATCCCGGTCGCGCGAAGATCCCTGAAGGCGTCCGCTTCGCGGCCGCCGCGCACGGGTTTCACGTCGACGTCTCGCTGGACGCGCAGCTACGCCTCATGTGTCGCCGCGGCGGCGGCGGAGCGAGTCGAGCACGATCTTCACCCACAGGAGCACGAGTCCGATCGTCGCGCCGAGGACGACGACGGCGATCGGCGTAACGTACGCCATCTGCTCCAGCGAGTACTTCGTGACCGCGGCGCCTACGAGCCAGACCGCGAGCACCGCGAGCCCCATGACAGCCCAAAGTCGGCGATCGCTCACGCCGGGAAGCCTAGATACGCTGGCGTTCGTGCTCGCAGCCAACTACCGCTCAGGAGACGACTTCGTGGTGGAGTTCCTGGGCCACCGCTTCGAGTTCAGCGCCGACGACTTCGGGGAACGCGTCACCGCCGCCGCCGTGCGGCTCGGTCTCGTCGCGTCGAACGATCTCGACGAGGACGAGGCCGCCGATCTGGTCGAGCTCGTCGCCGACGGTCGCATCGTGGATCCGCGCAGCGGGCTCGGCCTCTACCTCGTCCGCCACTGGGAGCACGTCTCGCTCGTGAAGGACGAGTCGCTCGTCTACTGGTTGCGGAAGCTCGTCTTCCGCGGTGCCTGGCTCGACCATCGCGTCAAGGAGGGACTACTCGACCTCTCCTGGGAGGACGACACGGGCGACTTCGGCTACGCGGAACCGGAAGGCGGTCGAACGCTCCTCGAGCTCGCCCCGGTTCCCTCCTGGCACGCGCTGCAGTACCGCGGTTGAAACGCCGGTGGCGTACGGCCGGACGCCGGCCTCCTACTCCTCACTCCGCGGCACGAAGCCGAACGGATGCTCCGGATCCGGGGTCGAGATCTCGATCGCCTTCACCGCGCCGATAGGCACGATGACGTGTCGCGGCTCCTCCCCCGCCGTCCGGTGCGGGAGGAAGGAGAAGAAGCCGAAGCCCGGCTCGGCCGTCACCGACGCGACGAGGTGCCGAGAGCTGTCCGCGAGCTCGATCCGCACCTCCGCATGGTCGAGGCCGTGCTCCTGGGCGAAGGTGGCGACCATGCGCGTGACACGAGACACGAACTCGTCGAGCGGGCCGGCCATCCCCGGCGTCCAGATGTGCGTGGACACGGCTAGAAAAGACCGTCCGGCTCACGGACGGCGTCGATGTGCTCGCGGCCGAGCGCCGTGATCACACGGCCCCGGGGCGTTCGCTGGAGGAAGCCGAGCTGGAGGAGGTAGGGCTCGTACACCTCCTCGATCGTGTCCGGCTCCTCCCCCAGCGAGACGGCCAGCGTCGAGAGCCCGACCGGCCCTCCGCCGAACTTGTGCACGACCGCCGACAGGAGCTCGCGATCCGTGCGCTCGAGACCGGCTTCGTCGACTTCGAGCAACTCGAGCGCCTCGCGGGCGACGCCGATCGTGACGGCACCCGAATGCCGTACCTGGGCGACGTCGCGGACGCGCCGGAGGATTCGGTTCGCCACGCGCGGCGTCCCGCGGGAGCGCAAGGCGATCTCGTCGGCGGCGCTCTCCTCGATCTCGACCTCGAGGATCCGGGCCGAGCGAAGCACGATCGCTCCGAGCTCCGACTGCTCGTAGTACCCGAGCCGGAAGGTCATCCCGAAGCGGTCGCGGAGCGGAGTCGTCAACAGCCCCGTGCGCGTGGTGGCGCCGACGAGCGTGAACGGCGGCAGATCGAGCGTGAGCGTGCGCGCGCCCGCTCCCTGGCCCACGATGATGTCCAGCCGGAAGTACTATAGGGCCGGGTAGAGGATCTCCTCGATCGCGCGGTTGATCCGATGGATCTCGTCGACGAAGAGCACGTCGTGCCGCTCGAGGCCGGTCAGGATCGCGGCCATGTCGCCCTTGCGCTCGAGCGCCGGGCCGGCGACCGTACGCAGGCCGACTCCGAGCTCTTCCCGGACGATCGTCGCCAGGGTCGTCTTTCCGAGCCCGGGCGGACCGACGAGGAGCACGTGGTCGAGAGCGTCGCCGCGAGCTTGCGCCGCCTCGAGCGCGATCGCGAGCTGCTCCTTCGTTCGCTCCTGACCGACGAAGTCGTCGAGCCGCCGCGGGCGCAGCGACTGCTCTACCTCCTCGTCGCCGTCCTGCAGCAGGGGAGCCAGGAATTGCGAGCTCACGCCGCGCTCCTCAACGCTTCGCGCACGCGCTCCTCGGCGGAGAGGTCTGGATCCGTGCGCGCGAGCGCGTGCTCGGCTTCGACGATGGAGTAGCCGAGCTCGACGAGCGCGTCGCGGGCGACGACATGGGACGACGTCCTCTCCTCGAGGCTCGGCAGCACCACGACGTCTTCGCCCCCCAGCTTCTCCTTGAGCTCGAGGACGATCCGCTCCGCCGTCTTCTTGCCGATGCCCGGAATCGCCTGGAAGCGCGCCGGGTCGTCGAGGGCGATCGCGCGGCGCAGATCGGCGGGGGGCGCGCTGGAGACGACGGCGAGCGCCACCTTCGGCCCGATGCCGCTCACGCCGAGGAGGTGCAGGAAGAGCTCTCGCTCCGCCGGGTCGGCGAAGCCGTAGAGCTGGAGTGCGTCCTCGCGGACGTGCAGGTAGGTCTCGAGCGTGACCTCCGCGACGTGCTCCGCGCGCCGCAGCGCGCTCGGCGTCGCCGCGACGAGGTACCCGACCCCGCCCACGTCGAGGACGAGGCCGTCCTGGGAGCGGCCGGCGGGCTTTCCGCGCAACCGGGAGATCACCGCGCCACCTCGAGGAGCGGCGGTGCAAGCGCGTGGCAGATCGCGACGGCAAGGGCGTCGGCCGCGTGCGACGAAGTGGGGTCCGCGTCGAGCGCGAGCAGGATCTTCACCATTCGCTGCATCTGGCCCTTCTCCGCCCGCCCGTACCCGCACACGGCCTGCTTGACGCGGGCGGGTGCGTACTCGGCGCACGCGACCCCGGCGGACGCGGCCGCGACGAGAACGGCGCCGCGCGCCTGACCGACAGAGAGCGCGATGCGGGCGTCTGCACCGTCGAAGGACTCCTCGAGCGCGACGGCGTCCGGCTCGTGCTCCGCACTGAGCTGCTGGACGCCCGCGAAGATCGCCAGCCGCCGTGCGTCCGGCCGCTCGCGCGCGGAGGTCCGCCACTGACCGGAGACCACCGCCCGGAGGCGGCCGTCGCTTTCGTGGACGATCCCGTAACCGCACGCAGCCGTTCCTGGGTCGATGCCGAGTACCTTCACGTGGAGAAGGTATTCGCGCCCCCGGACGTTCCTCTTCCTCGTGCGCTCCGTGGGCTGCGCGGTGCGCGGTCAGCAGTTGGCGGTCGCCCAGGCGGAGAGTCGCTGCGACGCCGCGGTGACTTCCTCCTGGTCGATCGAGGCGAGCGCCTCCTGCAGCCGCTGCAGCGCTTCGGCGTCCGGCACCTGGCCCGGCTCGACCTGGATGTCCGCGAACACGTCCGCGTACTCGGCGTACGCGTCGGCGAGCACCTGGACGTCCTCCCGGATCTCGTCGGGCGCGCCGGCGGCGAGCTCGTCGAAGAGCTCGCGCGCCTGGTCGAGGTCGTCCCCGGAGTTTCCGGCCGCACCGAGCGCCTGGCTCAGCTGCACCGAGGCCTGGACGAGCTCCTGACACTCGCCCGAGGCCAGCGTGTCGAGGTCGCCGGCCTCCGTCCCGTCCGTCGTCGTCCCGTCCGTCGTCTCGGTCACGGCCGCCTCGGTGTCGCCGGCCGCTTCGTCGTCACCCCCGCAGCCGGCCCCGGCGAGAGCCAGCATGAGAACGACCGCGATCGTCAACAGGCGCACGTGCATCTCCTCTCGTTCGACGTCGGCCCCTCGGCCGGCGCGACCCTAGCACTCGGTGTGGACGCCGCCTACCCGAGGTGCTCGGCGAAGAAGCGGACGATCGAGTCGTAGCAGCGAACTCGGTTCGCGAGCTTCAGGACGTCGTGCCCCTCGTCCTCGAAGACGAGGTAGTCGACGTGCTTCCCGAGACTCCGCAGATGGTCGACGAGGTCGCGCGACTCCTGCTCGACGACGCGCGGGTCGTTCTGCCCCTGGATGACGAGCAGCGGGCAGGAGATGTCGGTGATCTCGCTACGCGGCGAGCGCTCGGCGAGAAAGTCGCGGTCCTGTTCCGGGTCGCCGAGTGCGAGCGCGAAGTACGGCTTCCAGGTCTCCGGGATCCGCTGCGAGAACGTGAGCAGGTCGTACGGACCGAACATGTCCACCGCCCCGCGCCAGAGCTCGGGATGACGCGACGCGAGCATCAGGGTCATGTACCCGCCGTACGATCGTCCGACGACACCTGCGCGCGAGACGTCCAAGAGCTCGTCCTTCGGCAGCACCTCGGTCATCGCATGGACGTGGTCGAGACGGTCGAGCCCGCCCCAGTCGCGGTCGACACGCTTCGTGTAGTCGAGGCCGTATCCGCTGGAGCCGCGCGCGTTCGGGACGAAGACCGCGAAGCCCTCGAGGGTGAGGATCTGGATCAGCGGCATCGAGAACCACGCGAAGTTCGGGCGCTCCTGGCTCTGGGGCCCGCCGTGGACGTAGTAGACGAGCGGGCGTGCACCCTCGTAGCCCAGCTCCGCAGCGGGTCGGTAGAGGCGCGCCGAGACGCGCAGGCCGTCGTGGGACTCGAAGGACGCGTCCTCACCGGCGGCGAGGAGACCGGGTGCGACGCCGAGCACCCGCTCCCGCGTCTTCCGGGATGCGGTGACGGTTCGAGGCGCGAGCCCGCCACCATCGCTGTCCCGTCCTATCAACTCGAGCACGTAGAGCTGGGTCGGATCGGTCGCCGTGCAGTAGGAGAGCGCGAAGCGACCGCTCCCCTCGTCGTAGTGGAGGCCGTGGAGGATCCCTCCCGAGAGATCGCCTTCGCCGACAAGCAGCCGCTCGACGGTGAGCGCGCGGCCGCCCTCGTCGAGGATCGCCTCGTACGCCCAGGAGCAGCCGTCGATGTTGTAGGTGATCGCGTAGCGGTCGCCCTCGAGATGCTGGAGGCCCTCGAGCTCCCCGGCGCCGTCGTGGACGACCCCGTCGATCGTCACCTGCTCGAGCTCGCCCGGACGGGAGAGGTCGATGTACCCGGGCGTGCCGGTGTCGCCGAAGATCGTCGTGACGAGCACGATCCCCGCTCCGCCGGCCGTGCCGTGCGCGGAACGGAAGCCGGAGAGCGGGTACTCGCGGCCCGGATCGCGCTCGTCGATCGGCGTCCCGTAGAGCACGCGGCGGCCACCGTTCCCGTCGGGCTCGTAGAGGATCGTGTCGCCCACCGTGTAGCCGTCCCCGAGGACGATTCGTGAGTGGTCGGGCGTCCAGGCCGCGGGGAACGCGCCGTACGTGCTCCGGCCGAGATCGGTCACCTCGCCGGTCTCGAGATCGACGCGAAGCCCGATACTCATCGATTGCTGCAGCGACTCGGCCGAGAAGTACGCAGTGCCGGTCGCAAGGTCGACGTCGATCAGGTGGGAGCGGTGCCCCCGGAAGGCCTCGGCTGCGAGCGGTTCCGGGAAGCCACCGCCGATCGGGACAACGTATGGCTCGTAGTTCTCGTCCCCATCCGAGTCGATCAAGACCACGATCCGGCGGAGCTCCGGGAGGACGGCGAAGGAGTAGCCTCCGATCAGCTCCGGGTTCTGGAGCGCCAGCCGGGGCGGCAGGAGCGGCTCGGGGACACCGCCCCCGACGTCCATCGCATACAGGCTCAGGTGGCCCGCGAGGTTCGAGAGGAAGTAGAGGCGATCCTCGCCTAGCTGGGGCTCGAGGAACAGCCGGGCGGAGAGCAGCGACTCGATCCGATTCGCCGTCAGGCCTTCCTCGGTGTCCGTCGCCACAGAGTTCGCCACGAAGGCCTAGGAGGCTACAGCTTCGAGCACGGGCTCGGGGATGTCGAAGTTCGCATAGACGTCCTGCACGTCGTCGGACTCCTCGAGCCCCTCCACGAGCCTCAGCACCTTGCGGGCAGTGGCCTCGTCGGCGATCTCGACCGTCGCCTTCGGCACCATCGCGAGCTCGGAGGACTCGATCGGGAAGCCGGCCGTCTCGACGGCTTCGCGCACGGCGGTGAGCACCTCGGGCGGGCTCGAGATCACGAAGCTCGATCCGTCGGGCTCGACGTCGTCGGCTCCCGCGTCCGCGGCTGCGAGGAGCAGCTCCTCCTCGTCGACGCCGGCAGCCGGCACGAGGACGATTCCCCTCCGCTCGAACTGCCACGCCACCGCTCCCGTCGCCCCGAGATTGCCGCCGTGCTTCGAGAACTGGTGCCGGACCTCGGAAGCGGTGCGGTTCCTGTTGTCCGTGAGCGCCTCGACGAGCACGGCGACGCCCTCGGGCCCGTAGCCCTCGTAGACGACGACGTCGAAGCTCGAGCCTTCGGCATCCGCACCCGAGCCCTTGGCGATCGCCCGCTCGATGTTGTCCTTCGGCATCGAGTACGACCGAGCCTTCTCGATCGCGTTCTGGAGCGCGAGATTCCCCGCCCGATCGGGGCCGCCTTCCTTCGCTGCGACGATGATCGCCCGCGAGAGCTTCGAGAAGAGCTTGCCGCGCCTCGCGTCTGCTGCGCCCTTCTTGTGCTTGATCGAGCTCCACTTGCTATGCCCGGACACGCTGCTCCTCGCGAACCATGTCGAGGAAGAGCTCGTGCACGCGCGGGTCGTCCGTCAGCTCGGGATGGAACGAGGCCAGCAACAGCCGGCCGTCGCGCACCAGCACAGGCTCGGCCTCGTGTCGACCCAACACCTCCACGCCGGCGCCGAGCTCGCGGATCCGGGGGGCACGGATGAAGACGCCGCGGAGCGGCTCGTCCTCGCGCACGAGCTCGACGTCGGCCTCGAAGCTTCGGACCTGGCGGCCGTACGCGTTCCGGTCGACCTCGAGGTCGGCGAGCCCGAGATGCTCACGGTCGAGGACGATCATCCCTGCGCACGTGCCGAAGATCGCTCCCGGGTACTCGCGAATCCCGTCGTCGAGTCCGTAGATGTGAGCTAGACGCATGATCGTCGTCGACTCCCCGCCGGGGATCACGAGCCCGTCGAGACCTTCGAGATCTTCGGGGAGCCGCACCTCGGAGGCCTCCGCTCCGAGCCGCCGAAGCATCTGGGCGTGCTCGCGAAAGGCGCCCTGGAGAGCGAGCACCCCGATCCGCAACGTCCTCATCGGAGATGCGCTACCAGCCGCGTACTTCGAGCCGCTCCTCCAGCGGGAGCGAGCTTGCCGAGATGCCGACCATCGGCTGCCCCAAGCCAGTCGAGACGTCTGCGAGCACCTTCGGGTCGTCGAAATGGGTCGTCGCCTCGACGATCGCGCGTGCACGGCGAGAGACGTCGTCGATCCACCCGTCTCGGTCGTCTCTCGGGTCCCGGCCGGACTTGAAGATCCCGGAGCCGACGAACACCCCGTCGGCGCCGAGCTGCATGCAGAGCGAGGCGTCGGCCGGGGTCGCGATGCCGCCGGCGGTGAACGTCACGACCGGCAGCCGTCCGTTCTCGGCGACCCAGCGGACGAGCTCGTAGGGCGCGCGGTGCTCTTTCGCCGCCGCGTGCAGCTCGTCCGCGCGGAGCGCCTGCAGCCGGCGAATCGCCCCGAAGACGGCGCGCATGTGCGTCACCGCGTTGACGATGTCGCCGGTTCCGGCCTCTCCCTTCGTCCGGACCATCGCCGCGCCCTCCGAGATGCGGCGGAGCGCCTCGCCAAGGTTCGTCGCCCCGCAGACGAAGGGGACGGTGAACGGCCACTTGTCCACGTGGTGCTCGACGTCGGCGGGTGTCAGGACCTCGGACTCGTCGATGTAGTCGACCTCGAGCCCCTGCAGGATCTGCGCCTCTGCGAAGTGGCCGATCCGGCACTTCGCCATCACCGGGATCGAGACGGCTTCCTGGATCTCGCGGATCTTCTGCGGGTCCGCCATCCGCGCGACGCCGCCGTCCCGTCTGATGTCCGCGGGAACGCGCTCGAGCGCCATGACGGCACAGGCCCCGGCTTCCTCGGCGATGCGGGCCTGGTCGGCGTCGACGACGTCCATGATGACGCCGCCCTTCAGCATCTCCGCGAGGCCCGTCTTGACCCTCATGCCGCCGTACTCGGCCATGCGCGCAAGTCTAGCCGCGCGTCACGCGCCTCCGGGGGTCCGCCCGCCTTCCCCAGGCCTGTGGAAGAAGCGCACGGAGTTCGCCGAATTTGCGGAATTTGACCTGTGGAAATCGCCTGGAAAAGCTCGCAATCGACCGCACGATGTGAAACTGATACCCGCTACCGGCGCGACTCCTCTCCCCGCAGGCGAATCGCCTGGCCCGAAGTTGCGCCGCAGGAGCAGGGGGCCCGCCCACCCGGGCCCCTTGCTGTGTCCGCACCCCGGCGTTCTCGAGCGGCTACGGCAGGGTGGCCAGGCCGGCGACCCATCCGCGCCCCAGTCAAGGGAAGGGAGAGGGACGGCAAACCAGCCGCGGCCGGAAGAGGCCTTCGGCGCTCACCCGTGCGAGCTCTACCCTGCGGCTGGGTCGTCCTTTCGAGCTCAGGCGGGATGGTTTTCGAGCGATGAGGGCCGGGGGCCCGCTGAGCGGGCACCCGGGTCACTCACCCCAAGGGTTCGGCACCCTACTTTGACTTGCCCTTGCCGTTCCCCTGACTCTTGCCCTGCCCCTTGCCCTGGCCTTCGCCGTCGTCACTCGAGCTCGCGGAGGACGACGAGGTTAGGACCGTCGGGCAGGGACCGAGCGTGTCGCCATGCCGATTCATGTGTGCGGCAACCGCGCTGGCACTTACGCTGATCGTGACGGCCGGATTCGTACTCGAGCCCGTGTTGTGGCAGATCGTGACCTTGTACTGATACTGCGCTGCCGATGGCTTGGGCTTACCGAACGCACTGGTGCCCACCAGGGCGAGAAACGCCAGCATGACGGGCATCAGAGCGAGGGCCGTGGCCACTCGCACACGTGTGTTCCTCATCCAGGCTCCTTTCCGTACGCCTCCTCAGATCGCCGAGCGTACCCCGGCTACGAGGGAACGAAAACGAAGTTCCCCTATTCGAGGCACCCCTAGTTCGCAAGCCTTCCAGCGAGTGCTAGCCCGCCAATCGCTACTGCAGCAAACGCGAAGACTCCGCGTCCGCGAGCGCCGATCGTAATCTCGTCGGGTCTTTGACGGCCTGCGGCTAGTAGCGCCACCCCGCACAGAAGCCCAGCGAGTGTTACGGCGGGCATCTCCCAATCCCAGTCCAGGCCGGCGTGGACGAGGTACGCCGTGTAGGCACTCGCGCCCGTTCCGGTCATCGCATGGTTACGACCAACCCGCGCCGCGAGGATCGGAATGCCGAGCGCGGCGAGGAGCAGGACGAGTCCAGCGGGACCGAGCTCGGCAAGGGTCTCGACGTAGAGACTGTGCGCATCGCGCACGGCGACCGGCGTCTCCTCGCGCTCCCAGTACCGCGCGAAGGTTCCAGCACCACTGCCAAGCCAGGCGTTTTCCTCGAATTGGCTCCAAGCCACACCCCAGTAGTCGACCCTGGGACCCAGGGGCCGGTCCGCGCGGAGAGCAGCGATGGCAACCACGGACACGACCACCACGGCGAGAACTGCACCGATTGCCTGGGACAGCTTCGGCGAGCCCGGCAGGAGAGCCGCGATCCTCGTCCGCTCGACGAGTACGAGAACGCAGAGCCCCGCAATGAGCGCCAACGAGGTTCCCCGGCTCTCGGTCCATACGAGTGTGGGAAGAAGAACGATTACGGGCGCGAGCCAGAGTGCGCGCCCTTGGCGCGAACTCGCGTGGGCGGCCAGCCCGAGCGCGACCAGTAGGCCCAGGGCGGCAAGAATGCCGAGGGCGTTGGCATAGCCGAGCGGCTCGATGAGACGGGCTCCTTGGATCGGGTCGCCCGTGATCGGCTGTTCTCCAGCGACTCGTTCCCCCAGGCTGTAGGCGGCGACGAGAGTTGCCCCCGCAGCAATGCCGGCCAGGTGCTCGCGAATCCTGTCGCGGTCGACGAGGAGCACGAAGGCAAGAGACGCGGCGACATAGATCGAGCCTCGCTCTCCCTCCTGCAGGGAGTCGTCGGGCGCTGGGGACCAGGCAGCCGATAGAGCTACCCAGCCGACGAAGGCGGTTAGGGCGGCGAGTGCAGCGAGGTCGAGTCGACCGATCACAATCTTGTCGCGCACGAGGAGCACGATCCATGCGAGCGACGACAGCGCGAGGGTCGTCCAGGCCCATGTCTCGCGGAAGTAGCCGCCGTCGGCGAACGCAACGACCGTGATGACAGCGAATCCGGAGAAGAACGCCGCCGCGCGCCACCAGATGCGACCTCGCGCCCGCATCGCAGGCAGAGCGTAGAAGACGGACGGCGTCAGCCTCACCTCGACCATGCGCCGCAGAATGGGCGCCCGCCTGGACTCGAACATCCCTGCAAATGAGCATTTTTCGCGAGTCGTGGGTGCACCGGTGGGGGCACGCCACGCACCCGGCTGGTCGAATCTGACACGTCTGGTCGCCCCTTAAGCCGGTGATGAGGCGTCGTTCAACGGGATCCTGACGGCGGCGGAATGCCGAGGTCGGCACAGATCTTGCGTGCGAGCCGGAAGTCGATCTCGCGGTGGCGTGGAACAGCCGTCGAGCGCTCGGCGTCGAAGCCCCAGAAGCTGTGATTGCCCCCACCCTCCCGCAGGAGTCGCGCGCCGTGAGCACGCAGGTGACGCTCAAGATCTCGGCGCTTCACGCGCCGATAACAAGCTCGAGCGGCTCGCTGTCGGTGCCTTCGCTGACCTCTGGATGTCCCCCGAAACGCAGCTCCAAGATCCCACGCAGTGCGTCGATCACGTTCGCTCGCGCTTCCTCGCGCGTCCGTCCCTGGCTGTGGGCGCCGGGGACCTCGGGGATCGAGGCGATCACCCAGCCCTCCTCGCCTTGCTCGTAGACGATCGTGACGACCAGCGACTCGCTCATCGCGCGAACCGTAGCCGAGCTGCTTCCTCGCCTCGGTGACCGGACGCCGGCGCCCGGCCGTGACGTCGGAGCCAGTCCGCCCACGCCCGCCGGACGGGCGGCGGCAGGACGAGCTCGTCGAAGACCTCGCGCAGCTGATTCGCGTCGACGTAGTAGCGGACGTCATCCTCCGTCCCTTCGCGGAGGACCTGCTCGTAGACACGGGCGCGGTCCGCGCGGTCGTTTAGGTCGTACGTGATCGGAGGTCCGCTCCAGCGGATGTAAAGCGGGAGCTTGATCCTGCCGCCCGCCTTCGGCAGCGAGCGGTCGTCGAGGTCCTCGGGCACCGCTACTGGCCGGGCAGCCGGGCCGAGCATGCTTGTGCGCATGTGCGCCATCGCTCGATCAGTGTATGGCCGCGGTCGGGCTACGCCCTTGCGACTGCCAGGCGATCAGGCTGCCACCGAGCCAAATGAGAACCAGGAACCAGAATGCGAGCCGATCCGCCCAGCGAGACCAGCGCGATTTCTGTTCGCGCCGCGATCTCAAGAAGCGTTCCCCGTCCTCCGTCGCCGTCCCTGCTCGTCGCTGCGTTCGACTAGACGTTTCGCGCTTCCGGTTGCCGAAACGCCTCATCGCAAGACGGTGAACCGCAGAACGATGCTCACCGAGAGTCCGACCGCCATTACGACGATGAACGCGGCCTCGGAACCGGTCGCGTAGCCGATAAGAAAGGCTGCTGGGATGAATCCAAAAAGGATCGCCAGCCGGATCAGAGCCTTCTGGCCGTCAGGAATCACGGGCTCCGAGTCTACGCAGGAAAGGGCGCTCGCAGCCTCTGCTCGATGGCGGGTCTCAGAAGCATCCGTGCCTATCGGCGAGGATGAAGGAAGCCAAGGCACCTAGAGTCGGGCTGTAGATCGGGATTCGATAGCGCCACTGCGCCTCGGAGGAAGTCCTCGCGAACAAGCGGGCCAACGACGATGATGGTCGCAGCCGCGACTGTCAGGATCACAGCTGCCGCTATCAGCGTGGTACACAACAGCGCCCGCGAGCCTAACTCTTCGTCGCTCGCAGACCTTGTTCCGCGCGACCCGCTACCCGTGTCCTTCTCGGCCGAGGGCGGCGCGCGCATGTTGACTCAGAAGCGCTAGTGGAAAAGACCAGATGTGCTTCGGCCCCAGGACTTCGCCTGCCCGGGTCTTTACGCTGATCGAGTGTGCACCCTTCTTGTATTGGTTCTTGTTGGGTACGTCCTGCTCGGAATAGGGATCGGTATCTGGGCAAGAGCTCTTCCGGGGTTCTTCACCCTGGGAAGGACAAGGTTCGACCGGATGGCGCGAATCCCGGACTGGCTCTTCGTCGCTGCGGTGGGCCTGCCGCTCGGCACAACCGTGGTGGCTCTCGCGATCGGGTGCTGAGCCCGCACACGGTGACCCGTCGATCGAGTCCACTGACAGAGGGTGCTCGCTTTGCGAGGTGTAGGGGCCCGCATTCAAGGGGCTTCTTGTCAGGATACGACGCGAGCGGAGGAGAACCGCGCGTACAGTCGACGGCCACCACGTCCGACCGCCGTGGGCCGTCGAAACACCCTCTGCGGTGAGCGCGCGGGCGATCTCGGAGAGACCTCGGCCGCGCGCGTACTCAAGCCGGATTCGCTCGACGACGTGTAGAGGAAGCGTCGGAGGCCGGCCTGCGGGACGTCGCGGTGGGCGGCCGCGGCCGGGCTCGCGGTGGTTGCGGAGGAAGCGCTCGAGCTCGTCGACGGGGATGAGGCGCTGGCCCCCGGGGAGCTTGACGGTTTCGATCACGGGAACGACCCGGCGGTCGATCGTCGAGATGCTCACCCCGAGCGCCTCGGCCGCCTGCCGGCGCGTGTAGGCCAGTCGCTCGACCTTGCGGACTTCTCGACGCGCCGGTGAGGAAGGGGAGGCCGGCGGTGCTACGTCGACGTCGGGCAGGTCCGCGCAGGCCTCGCGCAGAGCGGATCCGTGGGGCTCGTCGAGAGCCCGCTGCAAGTTGAACTGCTGCTCAGGCGAGAGCAACGCTGCATCGCTGTCACGCAGATGGTCTGCCGCCGACGTGCGGGGCGCCGGGCGAGTCTCGTGGTGCCGCCTCTGCTCCTGCTTCCGACGTCGGTTCCGGCTCAGAGACATGCGCGACTTACAGTAATTCGTGCGGCGGATAGCATCTTCGACCCACTTGTGGGTCGAAGATGACCTCCTATGTCAACGTGATCACGCTCGGCGTGCATCTGCGTCTGCCGTAGG
>JBOHBD010000272.1:0-4582 GCA_050698195.1 Gaiellaceae bacterium | reverse complement strand
GGGGAAGAGGCGGCCGGGCGTCTGCGCGAAGGCCTGCGGCAGGTACGGGCGGGCACAGGCACAGGGTCGGTGTGCGCCGTGGTGGAGGTGGCGCCGTGGTCGCGGATTCCCGAGACGCGAGCGCTGGTCGTTCCGCGGGACGTTTAAACACCCCGCGGCCGGCGCTCGTCGAGACGGAGTTCGACGGTGCACCGCGGGTGGTGAACCGGCAGCTCGTGGCACTCGTCCGCGAGGAGTGGCGCGTCGTCGACCGCTGGTGGACCGAGGAGCCGGTCGACCGGCGCTACTTCGAGGTCGTCCTCGAGAGCGGCCAGAACGTGTGCGTGTACCGCGATCGAGAGGAGGGATGCTGGTTCACCCAGAACGCGTGAGCGCCGAAAGCTCAGTCCACAACGAAGATGTCGTGGCGCTCGAAGAACGCGCGATCGGGCTCTCCTCCGCCTGTCTCGATCTCGGCGCGCTCGCGGACGTACCGCTCGAACCACGTGCCCGGAGTGTGGACGTTCAGGAAGCGGGCACGACCGGAGCCGGTGTTCGTCCAGACGTGCACGACGCCCGGAGGAACCGACACGAAGGCCCCTTCGGTACCGCGCACCGTCTCGGCTTCCAAGCCGAACGCGATCTCGCCCGCCAGGACGTAGTACGTGTCGTGGTGCTGCCTATGGACGTGAGGAGAGCTTCCGAACCCGGGCTCGACGTCGAACTCGAGCAGAGCCAGCTCCGGTTGAGCTCCCTTGAGCAGGAACCGGGCGATCTCCGGGAGTCGTTCGCCCTCGCTGGGGAGGGAGACGAGGGCGTCCGACGCCGGCCGTCCACCGTCGGCGGAGGGTGGGAACGAATCGCCCTCCGACGCGTCGTACTCGACGCCGTCGCGTCGCGCGCGACTGAGAGCCGCATAGCGAG
Organism: Gaiellaceae bacterium; assembly: GCA_050698195.1. Lineage (GTDB taxonomy): Bacteria > Actinomycetota > Thermoleophilia > Gaiellales > Gaiellaceae > GMQP-bins7. Next base: position 3,679 of record JBOHBD010000272.1, on the reverse strand, counting down.
CGCCGGGCGCATGGAGATTGAGATAGCGGGCGCCCGCAGGCCCGATCTCGAACCCGTGGACGAGCCCCGGCGGCGCGAGCACGAAGGAGCCGGCCGGCAGGCGACGCTGCTCGCCGGCGACGTGGAACCCGAGCTCGCCCTCGAGGACGTAGAAGGCGTCCGCGTGCTCGCGATGGATGTGCGGCGCCGCTCCGCGCTCGCCGGCGGCCGAAGTCGACTCGAGGAGCAGGAGCTCGTCGCGCGCGACCTTGATCCGACTCGACCTGGCCGGCGTGTCGGCGAGTACCTCGCCCTCGCCGGGTTGTACGACGAGCGGGCGCTCGAGCACGTTCAGCCGATCGCCTGCTCGACGAGGCGCTCCCACTCGTCCGACCGCGCGGAGGGGACGAGCACCCACTCGCGCATGACGCGACCCATGCCGGGGTCGAAGGCTTCGGCGCCCGGGATCGTGAGCGCGGCCTCGCGCTGTGCCTCGTCCGTGAGCTTGACGGTGAGCCCGTCGTCCTTCCAGTGCCCGGCGACGACCTTGCCGTTCTCGCGCTTGAGACAGGGCATCCCGAACATCTGCGACTCGCGCACCGGGTGCCGCGCGGTCATGTTCGCGACGAGCTCCTCCCAGGTCGTCGGCACGCTCTCAACCTACCCCGGGAAGACGTACCGCGATCGCCGACGCCGGATCCGCTCCGCCGTCGGCCGGCGGCTCGTGCTGGTCGAAGGCGGGGTTACGCCCGCGCAGGTAGTCGGCGAACCCGCTCGCCGGCATGTGGAAGTTGTAGAAGAGCGCATTCTCCGTGCCGTCGTTGTCGAAGCCGTGCACGACGTCGGGCGGGAAGACGACGAGCGTCCCGGCCGGCGCGCGGAGCGACCCGCTGCCAACTGCCAGCGTGAGCTCCCCCTCGACGACGAGGAACCCGTCCGCATGGTGGTGATGGACGTGCGGCTTCGCTCCTCGCTCGCCTGGCCCGTAGAAGAACTCCGTCACCGTGAGCTCGTCGGCGTCGACGAGCAGCGTCGCGCGGCGGTGTTCCGTCCGTCCGGCCATCGTCTCGCCGTCGGCGCCTCCGCTGCGGCGAAGGGTGACGAGCCCGGGGTCGCCCGTGGCGTACTCCGGTGCGGACTGCTGGTCGAAGGCGGCTCGAACCTCGCGCAGCTCGTCCTCGCTCCGAGCGGCCTGGAGGCCGCGGGTGAACGCGCCGAACCCGTGGCTCGGGACGTGGATGTCGAGGAAGCGCGCGCGCGCGTCGCCGGTGACGGAGAAGGTGTGGACGACGTCCGGCGGGATCAGCGTCCACGTTCCCGCCGCGGCCCGGATCTCGCGATCCTCGAGCCGGAACGTCAGCTCGCCCTCGAGGACGAAGAAGCACTCGGCGTGGTGGCTGTGGAGATGGAGCGGCGGCGCGACGGCGCCCGGCTCCGAGCGGACCGAGACGAGCCCGATCTGCTCGACGTCCGTGAGGAGGGTGACGCCGAGATTCGCGTCGCCGGTGATCCGTTCACCCTCGGTGAGCTGCGGCTCCACGGGACAGGAGCCTAGCCCGTGGCGTACGTCGAGCTCCACTGCCACTCGGCGTACTCGTTCCTCGACGGGGCGTCGCAGCCGGAGGAGCTCGCCGCGCGGGCTTCCGAGCTCGGCTACGAGGCGCTTGCGCTCACCGACCACGACGGTCTCTACGGCTCCCTCGAGTTCGCGCACGCGGCGAAGTTCTTCGGCGTTCGGCCCATCACGGGTGCCGAGGTGACGCTCGGCGGCGTAGGCTCGACGGAGCCGCCCAAGAGCGGAGGTGCCGGCTATGCCGGCCCCGGAGCGGGCGAGGGGGGAGCGCACGTCACGCTGCTCGTCGAGAGCCGGCGAGGATACGCGAATCTCTGCCGCCTGCTCACCGCCGCGCACGCGGGGACGCGCCGGGCGGGGAGGGAGGATCGAGAGCCGCTCCCGCCCGCAGTCAGCCTGGATCTCGTGATCGACCTCTCCGAGGGGCTCGTCTGCCTCTCCGGATGTGCTCGCCGAGGGCTCGCCCCCAACCACCCGTACGAGGCCGCGCGGCTCGCGCAGGCTTTCGGCCGGGACCGTTTCTTCGTCGAGCTCCAGCGGCCGTACGAGCGCGGAGACGTCCGTCGGAACGGGCTGCTCCGCGATCTCGCGGAGCACCTCGGGGTCCAGACGGTCGCCACAGGCGACGTCCACTCCCACCACCCGCGGCGCACGCTGCTCCAGGACGTGCTCGTGGCGATCCGCTGCCGGACCTCGCTCGAGGGCTGCGAGCCGGAGCGGCGCGGCAACCGGGAGAGCTTCCTGCGCCCCCCGGACGAGATGCTCGAGCGCTTCTCCTCCGACCGGGCCGCCGTCGAGCGAAGCGCCGAGCTCGCCGGAAGACTCGAGTTCGACCTGACCGAGGAGCTCGGCTACCGGTATCCCGACTTCTCCGACGGCGCGGAGCCGGCGATCCGTCAGCTTGCGGCGATCTGCCACTCGGCCCTGGACGCGCGCTACGGCCCACGTAACAGGGTGTTACTCGGCGAGGCGCGCGCTCGGCTGGAGGACGAGCTCGCGCTGATCGACGAGCTCGGGCTCGCGGGGTTCTTCCTCCTCCACCACGAGGTGTTCGAGCTCGCCCGCGACGCGGCGCTCGAGGTACGGGGTCGTGACTCGCCGCGGCATTTCCTGCCGCCGGGACGTGGGCGCGGGAGCTCGGTCGGGTCGATCGTCTGCTACCTCACCGGCCTCTCGCACGTCGACCCGGTGGAGAACGACCTCTCGCTCGGGCGTTTCCTGAACCGCGAGCTCGCCGCGGTGCCGGACATCGACCTCGACTTCCCGCGCGACATCCGCGAGAAGCTCATCGTCGCGGTCACCGAGCGCTACGGGCGGGAGCACGCGGCGCTCGTTGCGAGCTTCGCGACGTACCGCTCGCGCGGGGCCATCCGCGACGTGGGGAAGGCGCTCGGGCTCCCGCAGGCTGAGCTCGAGCGGCTCGCACGCCTCACGGACGGCTGGGATGCGGGCCGGGTCGGAGAGGAGATCGAACGGCTCCCGGACGGGGAACGGAAGCTCGACTCCCGGCGCTGGCGCGCGTTCGCCTGGCTGACCGGCGAGATCGCGGGGCTGCCGCGCCACGTCTCACAGCATCCGGGCGGGATGATCGTCTCGACGCGGCCGCTCGGCGAGCTCGTTCCCGTGCAACCGGCCGCGATGGCCGGCCGGCAGCTCTGCCAGTGGGACAAGGACTCGTGCGCAGACGCGGGCTTCCTCAAGATCGACCTCCTCGGCCTCGGGATGCTCTCGGCGGTGGAGGACTGCGTCGAGCAGATCGCGCGCACCCGCGACGAGGTGATCGACCTCTCGCGAATCCCCTTCGACGACCCCGAGGTCTTCGCGGAGATCCAGCGGGCGGACACGGTGGGTGCCTTCCAGATCGAGAGCCGGGCGCAGATGCAAAGTCTCCTGCGGACGAAGCCGGCGAACCTCGACGACCTCACCGTCCAGGTCGCGCTCGTCCGGCCGGGGCCGATCCAGGGGAAGGCCGTGCACCCGTACATCGACGCGCGGGAGCGGCTGCGCGAGGACCCGTCCTACGTGTGGCCGGTCGACCACGAGCTCCTGCGCGAGCCGCTTCGCTCGACCTTCGGCGTCGTCGTCTTCCAGGACCAGGTGCTCGAGGTCGCGATCGCGCTCGCGGGG
>JBOHBD010000271.1:0-18946 GCA_050698195.1 Gaiellaceae bacterium | reverse complement strand
GGATCGGGTAGCGCGCGTAGTAGAACGAGCGCCCGTTGACCGTGTAGAAGTTGTTCTCGCCGTCCGCGTCGGTGTCGAACCCGTTCATCACCATGACGAGCTCCTGCGCCGGCGGTCGCGGCTCCTTCGGGTCGACGATGAACGCGCCGTGGAGGCCCTTGTGGATGTGCTTCTTCAGCGGCGTGGCGTGGCAGTGGTAGAGGTGGAATCCGGCCGGCCGGGCCTCGAACTCGTACGTGAACTCACCCCCGGGCTCGACCACCTCGAAGACACCGTCCATGTTCGCCGGATGGATGCCGTGGAAGTGGATCGTGTGCGGGTGCGACCCGCCGTTCAGGAACCGGACCCGGAGCGTGTCGCCCTCGGTTGCGCGGATGACCGGGCCAGGAGCCGTCCCGTTGTAGGTCCACGCGGGGAAGAACACCCCCGGCGCCACCTCGAGGTCGTGGTCCGCCGCCGCCAGCGTGTACTCACGCACCCGACCCCGTCGGTACGGACGTGCCGGCGGCGGATAGAGGAGCGCGTCGAGGTCGTTCGGCCCTCCGACGGCGGGCGCTTCCTCACCGAGCATCGCGGCGTGGCCGGTCGTCCCGGGCAGGTGACTCACGGGTTGGCGCGTATGGCTGTGGCTCGCGTGGTCGTGCCCCCCGGCCGCGGCGTCACCATCGAGTGCGAGCTTGCCGACGAGCGGCACGGCCGCGATCGGAGCCGCGGCCGCGAGCAGCTTGCGACGGGTGAGGCTCTTTTTAGTCATAGCTAAATCCGATTCGGAGTGTAACCTAAGAGACCCGAGATGGAAACCCAGACCGCAGACCTGACCGTCGCCGTCCAGGACTACCTGAAGGCGATCTACGGCCTCGAGTCGGCGGGGGAGCGCGTGACGACGTCCGCGCTCGCCGGGCGTATGGGCGTCAGCGCCCCCTCCGCCACGGCGATGACGAAGCGCCTCGCGGAGCTCGGTCTCGTCGAGCGCTCACCCTATCGCGGGGTAGCGCTGACCGAGGTGGGACGCCGGGGCGCGCTGGAGGTGCTCCGCCACCACCGCCTGCTCGAGCGCTACCTCGTCGACCGCCTCGGGCTCTCGCTCGACGAGGTGCACGTCGAGGCCGACCGCCTCGAGCACGCACTCTCCGAGGAGCTCGAGGCGAAGATCGACGCCGAGCTCGGCTTCCCGACACACGACCCGCACGGCGACCCGATCCCCGACCCGGAGCTGCGCGTCACGGCGGGCCGCGACCGAACGCTCGTCGACCTCGTGCCCGGCGACCGCGTCTCGGTGACCCGCGTCCCGGACGGCGACCCCGAGTTGCTGCGCTACCTCGCCGAGCTCGGGCTCGTACCTGGTTCAGAGGTCGAGCTCGTCGCGCTCGCGCCGTTCGCCGGCCCGGTCACGGTGCGCACGTACCAGGGCGACCAGGCGATCGCACGCGAGCTCGCCGACCGGATCGAAGCGATCTAGACCGGCGCGGGGCTTCGCTCCGCGAACCGAGCGAACGCAGCAAGCAACTCGCCCAGGTTCTCGGGCCCGCCGACGGCCCTGAACGTGTAGCCGTCGCACCAGACCTCGAGCCAGTCCGCCGGGGTGCGAGCGGTTCGATCACGCGCCAGCTCGCTGCCTGCGAGCGACGTTCCGACGATGTCGACCCGGAGCTCCCAGCAGCCGTCCTCCAGCGTCCCGATGGTGACCCCGAACTCCTGCTCCCAGTCACCGTCGCAGTGCGCGGCGTACCACGCCTGGAGCGCTCCCAGCACCTCCCCCACGTCTCAGAGCGTACTCGGGACGCGCGGGAATGGAAGCCCTCTCGTGCCGGGCGGCTACCCGAGGTCGAGGGCGACGGTCTTGACGTCCTGGGGACGGTCGGCGCCGAGGGCCTCGCCGAGCTTCTGCTCGAGCCCGCCCGACGCGAGGAGCTCCTCGGTGATGTCCGCTCCGCCGATCAGCTCGCCCTTGACGAAGACCTGCGGGATCGTCGGCCAGCCCGAGAGCGACGAGAGCTCCTGGCGGATCCGTGGATCCGGGAGGATGTCCACTGTCGTGACGGGCGCGCCGACCGCCTGCAGCGCGTTCAGCGCACGGTACGAGTTGCCGCACATCACCATCTCCGGCGTACCCTTCATGAAGAGCGCGACCGGCTCGTTCTCGATCACGTCCGAGATCTGCTCGTGGAGCGTCTTCATCGCGTTCCTTTCGTCTTGATCCGAAGCTCGTGTATCGAGCCGTCGTCCAGGGAGGCCGACAGCGCGTCGTTCACGCGGCGGTGCTGGTCGAGGAGCGTGAGGCCGTCGAACGAGGGGCTGGCGACGACGACCTGGAAGTGATCTCCGGTACCGGTCCGGTCCTCGACCGAGAGCTCGACGGCATCGGGGAACGCCCGCTCGAGGGCCACGCGGATCGCCTCGGCCTCCATCGCCGGCCATGCTAGCGCCGGTAGGCTCGGTGGCGATGCGGCTCCTACGTGCGCTCGGACTCACGGCGTTCGGCGCATTCGCCGGATTCGCCGCAGCTGCGGCCGTGGTCAAGCAGATCCTCCCGTCTCGGGGTGACGAGGAGAGCGACGAGATCGCCCTCGTCGCGATCTTCGACGGGGCGTCGCTGAAGAGCCGCGCAAAGGCCTTCACCGGCGGATCGCTGCTCGCCTGGTTCGGAGGCGTTGCCGTCGACCTCCGCGAGGCGCGCCTTGCGCCGGGAGCGCATCTCCGGCTGCACTCGCTCTTCGGTGGAATCGCGATCAGGGTGCCCCCGGGATGGCGGGTCGAGTCGCGGGTCACCGCGCTCGGTGGAGGGATTGCCGTAGGCGCGCCCGACGTCGAGGACGCGACGGCTCCGACGCTCACGCTCGACGGCTTCTCGCTTGCCGGCGGCATCGCGGTCGGCACGCGCGCCGCGGACGCCGCGTTCGAGAGCTAGGCGCGTGCCCGGCCCGGCCCACTTCGTCCTCTCGCTTCCGGAGCGGCTCTTCCGAGCGCTCGCAGCGTCGGTCGGCGGCACCGTGCACGAGACCGCGGAGCTCCTGCTTCCGCGGCTCGTGCGGCGCTCTCGCCTGTACGAGGCGACGGCGAAGAACCTGCTCCGGATCACGGTCGAGCTCGTCGGCGGGGTCGAGCGCAGGCAGGAGGTGGTCGCGGACGAGCTCGAGCCCTCGCCGAGGAAGCTCGCCGTGCGCAAGGGGGCTGGGAACGTCGTCGAGCTGGGCTCGATCTTCGCGTTCGGTTTCTCTCCGCTCTGGCTGCTCGCGGCCGCCGCCGACGTGACCCACGGGACGCGTGTCTACCTGGACGAGCTCGTCGCCGAGCTCGAGGGCGCCGGCGTCATCGCGAGTAACGCCCAGCTCGCCTCCGTCGACGAGCTCCTCGCCGCGCTCGAAGGCGCGAGCGGGACGACTGCGCGGCTGATCGACATCCCTCCCCTCGAGGTCGAGGCACTGAAGCAGTCCCTCTCCGACCTGCGTGACAACGCCGAGGGGCTGCCCAGCCCGGCGGAGCTGTCCGCGGTGTACGCGGCGCTCGTCGACGAGTCGGACCGTGAGGAGATGAGCCTGCTCGAGGTCTCGGTCGGCATGGGGCTGGCCTTCTTCAACGCCGCCCGTCACGTCGGCCGGCAGCACGTGCTCGATCCGTACAACGAAGACCTGAAGCCGGTGCGAGACGAGGGCTTCGCCGGGTACGCACGCAGAGTCGGCCGTCCGTACGCGCACGCCGTCGCTCGCCACTTCGACCCGCGCCGGGCGACGCTGACCGAGAGGGCGCTCGACAGGCTCGGGCCTCGTGACAAGGTGTCACAAGGCTCCGCGCGTTCGGCGAGACCGGTCTGGTTGAATCGAGTCATGGCCCACCCCGACTCCTTCCAGGCACGTTCGCAGCTCGAGGTCGGAGGACGCCCCTTCCAGATCTTCCGGCTCGACGCGCTCCAGTCGCGATACGACGTTCTCAGGCTCCCGTACACGCTGCGGATCCTGCTCGAGAACGTCCTGCGCCACGAGGACGGCGTGACCGTGACCGGGGCGGACGTCGAGGCCGTCGCTGGGTGGGTCGCCTCGGCCGAGCCGTCGCAGGAGATCTCCTTCACGCCCGGCCGGGTGCTCTTGCAGGACTTCACGGGAGTGCCGGCGATCGTCGACCTCGCCGCGATGCGGGACGCGATGCAGACCATGGGCGGCGACCCCGAGAAGATCAACCCGCAGCTTCCGGCGGAGCTCGTCATCGACCACTCGGTGCAGGTCGACGAGTTCGCGACGCGGCTCGCGATCACGCGGAACGCCGAGCTCGAGTTCGAGCGGAACCGCGAGCGTTACGCCTTCCTGCGCTGGGGACAGGGCGCGTTCGCCAACTTCAAGGTCGTTCCGCCGAGCACGGGAATCGTGCACCAGGTCAACCTCGAGTTTCTCGGTCGAGTCGTCGAGGATCGCGACGGCGTGGCCTTCCCGGACACGCTCGTGGGGACGGACTCCCACACGACGATGATCAACGGCCTCGGCGTCCTCGGCTGGGGCGTCGGCGGAATCGAAGCCGAGGCCGCGATGCTCGGTGAGGCGATCTCGATGCTCGTCCCGCAGGTCGTCGGGTTCAAGCTCATGGGCGAGCTCCCCGAAGGCGCGACCGCCACCGACCTCGTCCTCACGGTGACGCAGATCCTCCGCGAGACCGGCGTGGTCGGGAAGTTCGTCGAGTACTACGGCCACGGACTCGAAGGCCTCCCGCTCGCGGACCGGGCGACGATCGGGAACATGTCGCCCGAGTACGGGGCCACGTGCGGCTTCTTTCCGGTGGACGCGGAGACGATCCGCTACCTGCGGCTGACCGGCCGCCCGGACCAGCGGATCGCGCTCGTCGAGGCGTACTGCAAGGAGAACGCTCTCTGGCACGACCCGGACCAGCCACCGACCTACTCGCAGGTCGTCGAGCTCGATCTCTCGACCGTCGAGCCCTCGCTCGCGGGTCCGCGCCGGCCACAGGACCGCGTGCCGCTGCGGGAGGCGAAGCAGGCCTTCCTCGAGGCCCTTCCGACGTTCGGAGTCGACTACGGGACGGCGCACGACGAGGCGGTCGCCGAGAGCTTCCCGGCCAGCGACCCGCCTGCACAGATGGAGCCCGGTCACGCGTCCTTCGACGGCGGCGCCGTCGTCCCGGTGCTGCCGGTGGCGATGTCGGAGACGGCCGGCGGCGAGGAGGTGACGCTCGACGGCGAGACGTTCGAGCTCGAGCACGGCTCCGTGGTCATCGCCGCGATCACGTCCTGCACGAACACGTCGAACCCGGCCGTCATGGTCGGCGCCGGTCTCCTCGCCAAGAAGGCCGTCGAGCGCGGACTCGAGCGCAAGCCCTGGGTCAAGTCGAGCCTCGCCCCAGGGTCGAAGGTCGTCACCGAGTACTACGACAAGGCCGGGTTGACGCCGTACCTCGAAGCGCTCGGCTTCCACACCGTAGGCTACGGCTGCACGACCTGCATCGGGAACTCGGGGCCGCTGCCGGAGCCGATCTCGAGGGCGGTGGCCGAGGGCGTCCTCGTCGTCTGCGCCGTGCTCTCCGGCAATCGCAACTTCGAGGCGCGGATCCACGGCGAGGTCAAGGCGAACTACCTGGCCTCTCCGCCGCTCGTCGTCGCGTACGCCCTCGCCGGACGGATGGACCTCGACCTCGCAACCGAGCCGATCGGTGTGGGCTCGGACGGCGAGGACGTGTTCCTCTCGGACATCTGGCCTTCGGCGGAGGAGGTGGCGGAGACGGGGGCCGGCTCGATCGGCGAGGAGATGTTTCGCGAGACCTACGCGGACGTCTTCACCGGGGACGAGACGTGGCGTCAGCTCCCGGTCCCCGAAGGCGCGCTCTTCGCGTGGGACCCGGGCTCGACGTACGTTCGCCTGCCGCCGTACTTCGACGGGATGCCGCTCGAGCCGGGCGTCGTCGAGGACGTCGCCGGCGCTCGCTGCCTCGTCTCCGTGGGTGACTCGGTCACGACCGACCACATCTCGCCCGCCGGCGCGATCAAGCCCGATTCGCCGGCCGGCCGCTACCTGATCGAGCACGGGGTCGAGCGCCGCGAGTTCAACTCGTACGGCTCACGCCGCGGGAATCACGAGGTGATGATGCGCGGCACGTTGGCGAACGTCCGCCTGCGCAACCTCCTGGTCGCGGGCTCGGAGGGGACCTGGACCGTCCACCTGCCTTCCGGCGAGGAGGGGACGATCTACGACACGGCCGAGCGCTACCGCGCGGAAGGCGTCCCGACGATCGTGCTTGCAGGCAGGGAGTACGGGTCGGGCTCGTCGCGGGACTGGGCGGCGAAGGGGCCGAAGCTCCTCGGCGTCAAGGCGGTGATCGCGGAGAGCTACGAGCGGATCCATCGCTCGAACCTGCTCATGATGGGCGTTCTCCCGCTCCAGTTCCTGCCGGGAGAGAGCCTCGCCTCGCTCGGGCTGACCGGGCACGAGGAGTTCTCGATCGTCGGTGTCGAGAACGCGGAGGCCGACGAGGTGACGGTTCGTGCCGACGGGAAGGAGTTCCGCGCCATGGTCCGGCTCGACACGCCGCGCGAGCGAGAGTACCTCCGGCACGGCGGGATCCTCCCCTACGTGCTGCGCCGCCTGCTCTCGTCCTGACGACGCCCTCGCGGGGTTCGCATCGTCGCCGCGCTCCCGGGCGGCGATCCTCGACCGACAGCTCGCCGAAGGCCGGCTCCGACTCCACGCCGTGATTCGTCGCCGCGACACGAGTGTCGACAGGCGCGAGTTCGGCCGTCGCCCCGGAGGCGGCTACGTTCGCAGCTCGGGCGGCAGCGGACGTGCGTGCAAGACGACGAGCGTCGTCGTCGGCCGCGTGAGCGCGACGTAGAGCTCGCGGAGGCCCTGTCCACCGGCGGCCTCCTCGACGATCTGCGCCGGCTCGACGACGATCACGTGGTCGAACTCCATGCCCTTCGCCTCGCGAGGTGTCAGCACCGAGATCCGCGTATCGTCGAAGAGGTCCGGAGCGTCGTCGCCGTCCTCGCGGAGGGATGCGGGAGCGATCACCGCCAGAAGCCCCTCGGCCCCCGCCAGCGCGGCCGCTTCCGCGTACGCGGCTTCCAGGGGACGGGCCACGCGGACGATGCGCGGCGGCTCGGCGCCAGATCGGTATGCGACGGGAGGCTCCACGTCCGGGGCGATGTGCTCGAGGAGCGGAAGCGCGAGAGACATGATCTCGCGCGGTACGCGGTAGGCATGTCGGAGCTCCTCCACGACGGCGTCCTCGCCGCCGGGAAGGTACGACAGCAGCTCGTCCCAGCGCCTGTACGAGATCGGCCCGGTGGCCTGTGCGACGTCCCCGAGGATCGTGAAGGAACGAACCGCTCGCCGCGCGATCATCCGGAGCTGCATCGGCGTCAGGTCCTGGCCTTCGTCGACGATGACGTGCCCGTATCGATCCGGCAGGCCGTGGAGGAGTCCACGCGCCTCGTCCAGCAACGGGAGATCGGCGGAGCTCCAGCCGCTCTTCGCGCGCCGGAGCAGCGCCTGCTCGTCCGCATCGAGAATCCCGTCCGCCGCCTCGGCGAGGCGCTCCCGCGAGGAGAGGAGCTGTCGGACAACCTGCTCGGGCCGCGGCGCGGGCCAGACCGTGTCCAGGAACCGGGTGAGCAGGCCGTCCCTGCGGAGGCTGCGCTCGATCTCGTCGAACGCCCGTACGGCGAGACCGCCGAGCCGCTCGCTGTAGTCGGCGTAGAAGCGCCGCAGCACGTCCATCCGAAAGCGCTCGCGGGCCGCGGCCGAGAGCCCGAGCTCCGCGCGGACGTTCCGGAGCATCTCCGACACCTCGTCGGCCTCGACCCCGACGAAGCTGCCCTCGAAGCGCACGACGAGCTCTTCCGGTCGCGCTTCCGAACGAAGCTCGACGGCTCGCCCGATCACGCCGGCCATCCGAACGCCCGCCTTCAGCCGCTCCGTCTCGGGCGAGTCGGAGACGGTCACGTCCACACCTTCGACGAGCTCGGCGACAGCCCGCTGGTCGACCGCATCTTCCCCCAGAGCGGGGAGCACGTGCGAGACGTAGTCCATGAAGACCGGGTTCGGGCCGACGACGAGCACGCGACGAAGCGCGGTTCGATGGGCGTAGAGGAGGAACGACGCGCGGTGGAGCCCGACGGCGGTCTTCCCGGTTCCGGGCCCGCCCTGGATGACGAGCGGCGGCTCGGGCTCACGCGCGATCAGGCCGTACTGGTCGGCCTGGATGGTCGCGACGATGTCGCGCATTCGCGCGTCGCGCACGCGCTCGAGCTCCTCGAGCAGGAAGTCGTCCACGATGGTCGCGGCGTCGGCGAGCGATCCGTCGAGCGCCTCGTCGCTGATCCCCGTGAGCGTTCGTCCCTTCGTGCGGAAGCGACGGCGGAGCGTCACACCGTGGGGTTCGGCGGGAGTCGCGGTGTAGAACGGCCGTGCGGCAGGCGCCTGCCAGTTGACGACGACCGCGCCGTCGTCGTCGTCCACCCAACGCCGCCCGACGTAGAGCGGATCCTCGGCGACCTCGGTGTCGATCCGACCGAAGCAGAGCCCGTGCTCGGCGTCCTCGTACGACGCGAGGCGGCGGGTCGCCCAGGCCTCGATCGCCTCGGCCGCGACCTCTGTCGCTCCTGCGCCCGCGGAGCGAAGCAGCGCCTCCCGCATCTCGTCGAGGCACTCGTACGCGTGGTCGAGGTATGCCTGCTCGGCAGGAAGGTCAGGGTGCGCCATCCGGCTTCCAGCCGATGAAGATCGCCCAGCCGAGATGGTCGCGCTGGTGGCGCAGGTAGGTGCGCTTGTCACGCTCGTAGCGAGCGCGAATCCCTGCGGCATCGGGGTCGTTGGGGTTGGCTGCGAGCCACTCCTCGACGGCGCGCCAGTGCAGCGTCTCGTACCGGTCCCAGTCGTCCTCGGAGGACGCGATGACGGAGACGACGGGGAGTCCCGACGTCTCGAAGGCGGTCACGGTGCCGTCGAGCGTCGTCCAGGGAAGGCGGCGGCTCTCGTCGTCGTCGGGGAGGGGAAGTCGACGCCAGTAGGGCTCTCCCACGACGACGTGGCCGCCCGGCCGAACTGCAGGTGCGAGCGCGTCGACCGTGTCCGCGAGACTGCCGTAGACGAAGCTCGCGCCCAGGCACAGCGCGGCGTCGTACCGGGCGTGTACGAGCGCCTCGGTGGAGGCGTCGGCCAGCCGAAACGAGACGAGCTGCTCGAGGCCGCCGGCCGCCGCTCGCTCGAGCGAGTCGGAGTGGAACTCCGGCGCGATCTCGATTCCCTCGATCCGGCACCCGAACGCCCGCGCGAGCACGAGCGCCGGTCCCCCGCGCCCCGCGGCGATGTCCAGCACGCGCGAATCGGGGCCGAGCCGAAGACGCTCCCCGAGGAGGAGCAGCTTCTCCTCGGACGTCGGGTTCTGGATCTCGTGATCACGCTCCGCAACCACGAAGTAACGGGGGATCACGGACGCGATTCTCGCATGAGGCGGCTAACCTCATCCGCCGATGGGGCACCCGAAGGAGTCGGGGGTAGCAGGGGGATCGATCCGGTCCCCGAGCGCTTGCGCGTTCTCGGAACGCTCGACACGGGGCTGCTCTGGGGCAACCTCGGCGTCTCGCTGCTCGTCATCGTCGCCGGGGCGGCGCTCGTGCCCGCGCTGTCCTTTCCGGACGCGCTCGCCGCGATCCTCGTCGGCTGCGCGATCGGGAGCGCCATGCTCGGCGTGGCGGGAGCGATCGGGACCGATGCACGCGTCCCGGGCATGGTCCTGATGCGCGCGTCGCTCGGCCGGCGTGGCTCGTACCTCCCCACCGGCGTCAACGTGCTCCAGGGGATCGGGTGGTCCGTCTTCGAGCTCCTGATCATCGCCACGGCGGCTGCGGCGCTCTCGGACGAGCTCCTCGGCTTCCGCGCCCGGTGGCTCTGGACGCTCGTCGTCACGGCGCTCTACCGCCGGCCCGCGACCAGGGCCGCACCTGCATGACCGCGATCGCTGCTCTCGGGCACTTGACACGGGACGTCGTCGCCGGCGGCACCCCTCGTCCCGGGGGCGGCGTCTACTACTCGGCGCGAGCGCTGGCGCGAATCGGCGCGGACGCCCGGATCGCAGCCTCGTGCGCGGCGTCAGACCGCGAGCAGCTCGTCCCTCCGCTCGAGGCCTTCGGGCTGCCGGTCGCGTGGCTCGAGTCCGCGACGACCACCGCGTACAGCTTCCACTACGAAGGCGACCGCAGAGTCATGCGCCAGGAGGCCGTCGGCGATCCGTGGCCGGCGGACGATGCCGTCGCTGCTGCGGGCGACGCCGAGTGGGTGCATGTGGGCGCGCTCGTCCGAAGCGACTTCCCCGAGGCGACGCTCGCCGCGCTGGCGCGTGGCCGGAAGCTCCTCGTCGACGCCCAGGGACTCGTGCGCACCCCCGCACTGGGCCCGCTCCGTACCGACGGTGAGATCGGAGACGTTCTCCGGCACGTCGCCATCCTCAAGCTCGACGACGAGGAGGCAGAGACTCTCGTCGGGACCGCGGATCCCGAGCGGCTCCGGGCGCTCCGCGTCCCCGAGGTGATCCTGACGCTCGGATCGAAGGGCTCCTACGTCGTGACGGACGACACGGTCGAGCACGTCGCCGCCGACGTCGTCGACGGGCCGGTCGATCCGACGGGAGCGGGCGACACGTTCTCGGCCGGCTATCTCGACGCCCGCACGCACGGAGCCGAGCCCGTCGACGCGGCGCGAACGGCGACCCGCACGGTTGCGTCCTTCCTCGAGGCTTGATGCGGAGCGGCGACGTAGAGCGAGAGCCCACCGGAGCGGGCCCTCGCTCACTGCACCGATCAGGCGTCGATCACTTGGGAGGTGGTGGAACCAGGCAGGCGATCGGCCCCGCCACGTTCCCCGAGTCGTCCTCGGCGAAGAGCAGCGCGTCGCCCTTCAGTCTCACCCTCCAGTCGATGACGCCCGGGCCCGGCGACACCGAAGGCGTCGCACCGGGAGCCTGCACCAGCTTGATCGTCGTTCCGCTCGGGAACGGCCCGGCGACGAACGAGCTGGCCGAGTCGTGGATGAAGATCTCGGGATCCGGGTCGACGGCGTCGGTCGCCGTCAACACGAAGAACCCGTCTTCGTTCGACGCCGGTGGGATGTTCTTCCCGGCCGGATTCGTCGTCGGCTCACAGGCCGCCTCCGGAGGCGTCGTGTCACGCCACTCCTTCGTGGCCGTGTCGCACACCGTGTCGTCCTGCTCGTCGGTGAAGCAGGCCTCGATCGTGTCCGTTCCCAGACCCGTCGGGCCCTGCGTCGCGGCGTAGGTGAAGTCCGCCTCTCCGCTTCCATCCGTCACCGCCGAGCCCGACGCACCCGCATTCGGGCCGGAGGTGACCTCGAAGTCGACGGTCACACCCGAGACGCCACCGTCGGGGCCGGCTGCGACCGTGGCCGTGACCGTATGCGTCTGGCCCGGCGTTCCGAGCTCGTTGACGGCCGCTGCCGGGGCGAGGTCGATCGTAGCGACGGTGACCTCGATGCACTCGGTCACCGAGCCTGCCCCGCCGCCGTCGCTCCCGTTCGCCCGCACGCATAGCTCGTGGATCCCGGGAGCGAGCCCCGGGACGAGGTGGTCGTACGTCACGCTCACCGGGCCTGCCGCGGGAAGCGGAACGCTCGAGCCCGCCGAGATGTCGACGAACGCTCCGCCGTCGACGCTCAGCTCGAGGCTGACGAGCTGCGACTGGACGATCGCGGGCACGATCTCGTCCGGAAGCTCGGTCGGGTCGTCGACCTCGAAGCACGTGCCGCCGGTGAGGCTCGCGATCTCGGCGAGGCTCCCGAGCCCGTTCGGATCGCCCGCACACGACGAGGATCCGCCCACGGCGAACGTCTGGAAGACGAGGCCGCCGCACGGCAAGACCGTCGTCACGTCCGCGCCGCCGTTGGCGACCCCGTCCGAGACGAAGATCGCCTGCTTGACGGGCGTCGTCAGCGAGCCCGCCAGCGAGCAGGCAGCCGCCGCGGCCTCGGCGAAGTCCGTGAGCGCAAGGTCCGGGATCGCCTTCACGGCGAACTGGGTGAAGCCGCCGTCCTCGCCGACGAACTCTGCGATTCGTACCGAGTGGAGCACCTCGTCGACGTCCGGAGCCGTGTTTGAGTTCGCGTCCGCGCCCGGCGCGATGAGCGGGTCGTCGCCTCCCGCCGGCGTGGCGTCGGCATTGACAGGTGCGCCCGCGAAGAGCGTCATCCCGACCTGGCCGACCGTGCCCAGTCCCGCGACTTCGGTGTTGAGCGAGATCACC
The DNA here is from genome assembly GCA_050698195.1 of Gaiellaceae bacterium. GTDB lineage: Bacteria > Actinomycetota > Thermoleophilia > Gaiellales > Gaiellaceae > GMQP-bins7. The sequence goes on along the minus strand of JBOHBD010000271.1, from coordinate 6,696 downwards.
GCCGCGATCTCGCAGTCGATGATCTCGTCCTCGGCGGCCTCGGGATCGACCGGGTTCTGGTCGGGCCCGCAGTCGCCTCCGGCGGAGCCGGTCGTGCTACCCGAGCCGTCGACGACGTAGAGGAAGCCGGTGTTCGGCACGGGCACGCCCTCGCCGACCTCGGCGGTCCCCTCGAGCTCGATGTTGCCGGGCGGAGATACCTTCACGGCTCCGTCCGAAGGAGCCGTGATGTCGACCGAGATCGACGTCCCGCCGGGAAGGTTGCCGGCTGTCTGAGCGGAGACGCTGCCCGCGAACGCGAGCAGCAGGATGAGTCCGAGCGCGGCCCCGAAGGCGCCTCGTGGCGCCGATCGGCGCCGGCTCGGACGAGCGACGCTGAACATGAGAAACCACTCCCCTGGTAGCTGACGGCTGACAGACAGAACGTAGGTCGCGGGCAGAGCGAGCACCAGCGGAGTCCACCCGACGCAGGGTCAGTCCCCCTCCCTAGGGACGCGGGCGGACGGATCCGGCGATAGAAAGGAGGGGTCGAGAGAGGAGACCTGGTGGGGGGTTTCGGCGGGGGCGAGCGTGCGATCCTGATCGCGGACGGCGACCGCGACTTTCGGCGCGCCGCCGCTCGGGCACTCGCGGCGACCGGGCTCCGAATCCGGGAGGCGGCGTCGGGCGAGGAGGCAATCGCCGAGGGAGAGGACGAGGACGTCGCGCTCGTCGTGCTCGAGGTCCGGCTCGAGGACATCAGCGGCTACGAGGTCTGCCGCCGGCTGCGCGACGAGCGTGGCGATGCCCTGCCGATCCTCTTCGTGTCCCACGATCGCACCGAGACGTTCGACCGGGTCGCGGGGCTGCTCGTCGGCGCGGACGACTACCTCGCGAAGCCGATCGCCTTCGACGAGCTCGTCGCCCGGGTACGACGACACCTCGGGCGCGCGTCTGCGTCGCACATCGATCCAGGCTTCAGGCTCACAGGACGAGAGCACGAGGTGCTCGGGCTCCTCGCTCGAGGGCTCGGACCGGTGGAGATCGGCGCCGAGCTCGCGATCAGCCCGAAGACCGTCGCGACGCACGTGGAGCACATCTACTCGAAGCTCGGAGTCCACACGCGTGCGCAGGCGGTCGCGAAGGCGTTTCGGCTCGCCCTCGTGACGGCGTAGGCGCCCCGGGCGTCTACAAGCGAAACTCGCCGCGGGAGACGACGACGGCACGACCGCCGCAGGAGACCCGCTCGATCGACCCTTCACGGCCGTCGGCGCACGCGAAGAGCGTCGAGGGCCGCCCGATCTCGGCGCCTTGCGAGATCTCGATCCAATCACCCCACTCCACGAGCCCGTGCCGGCAGAGGTGGCAGGCCAGCGGGCCCGCCGCAGATCCCGTCGCAGCGTCTTCGGGGACGCCGCTCGAGGGCGCGAACATCCGTGTCTTCCACGCGCTGCCGGCGCCGGCGAAGCAGCTGACCATCACGTCGAGCGCCGACAGCGCCGACAGATCGGGACGGAGGGCGGCGACCTCGGCCTGTGACCCGAGGACGACCAGCGTGTGCTTCACACCGTTGTCGTACCGCTCCACCGGGAGTCGCGATCCGTCGATGAGGCCGAGCGCTTGGAAGAGCGCGTCCACCCCGGGGTACGGCTCGACGGTCGGCACCGGCTGCTCCATCCGGCCGAAGACGATCGCACCGCTCTCGTCGCGCTCGAGCTCGACCGGCACGAGACCACTGCCGGTCTCGAGCTCGACCACCCCGCGCTGCAGGGGCGCGCCGAGGACCCACGCAGCCCCGAGAATCGGGTGGCCTGCGAACGGAAGCTCCGTCAGCGGCGTGAATATCCGCACGCGAGCGGTGCCTCCCTGCTCGGGCGGCAGAACGAAGACGGTCTCCGAGAAGCCGATCTCGAGGGCGAGCGCCTGCATCGTCTCGTCCTCGAGGCCGCGCGCGTCCGTGAAGACGGCGAGCTGGTTACCCTCGAGCGCCCGGTCGGTGAAGACGTCGACGAAGACGTAGCGGAGGTCGGGCACTGCGCCACCCTACGTTCCCGAGCCCGAGGCTATGCTCGACGCGATGCTGCTCTTCCTCGTCCGCCACGCCCACTCGGACCCCGGCGATCCGGACGAGCTGCGGAGCCTCTCGGCGCGCGGGCGCAAGGAGGCCGAGGCGCTCGCCGAGCGGCTCGCCGCGCATCCGACGCCGCCTCGCTTCGTCCTCTCGAGCCCGCTGCTGCGGGCGCGTCAGACGGCCGACGCGATCACGCGCGCAACGGGTGCGGAGCTCCGCCTCGAGGATCGGCTGGCGCCCGGCTCGGCCGCGGATCTCTTCGTGCAGGCGCTCGACGGGCTCGAGGGGCCGGTCGTGGCCGTCGGTCACCAGCCGGACTGCTCGGAGATCGCGCTCGCTCTCACCGGCCGGGACCCCGGCTTCCCCACGGGAGGAGCGGCGGAGATCGGGCTCGAGGACTGAGGCGCCGCCCTGGCCGACGTGTCCAGCGCGATCGTCGTGCGCGATCTCAGGAAATCGTACGACGGAGTCGAGGCGCTGCGCGGGGTCGACCTCGACGTCCGCTCGGGAGAGGTCTTCGGGCTGCTCGGGCCGAACGGCGCCGGAAAGACGACGACGGTGGAGATCCTCGAGGGCTACCGGCGCCGCGACGGCGGCGACGTCTCGGTGCTCGGCTACGACCCGGCCGCCGCGCCGCAGGCGCTCCGGGAGCGGATCGGCGTCGTCCTGCAGCACTCCGAGTTCACCCCGCTGCTGACGGTACGAGAGGTGCACCGGCTCTTCGCCGGCTACTACGAGCGCCCGCGCGACGTGGACGACGTGATCGAGCTCGTCGGCCTTGGCGGGAAGCGCGACGCGCGCGTGAAGACGCTCTCGGGAGGCCAGAAGCGACGCCTCGACCTGGGCGTCGCCCTCGTAGGCGATCCGGACCTCGTGTTCCTCGACGAGCCGACGACGGGCTTCGATCCTTCGGCACGACGCACGGCCTGGGAGCTGATCCGCTCGCTCCGCTCGCTCGGGAAGACGATCCTGCTGACGACCCACTACCTCGACGAGGCGCAGCAGCTCGCCGACCGCGTGGCGGTCATCAGCGCCGGGCGGATCGTGAGCCTGGGATCGCCCGCCGAGCTGATCGGCGACACACGCCGGACTGAGATCCGCTTCCGCCGCGACGGCGAGCCGGTCGTCATCGAGACGGAGGATCCGACCCGCCTCCTGCACGACCTGACCTCCGACGCTCTCGCGTCGGGGAGCAACCTGGAGCAGCTCGAGGTGCGCCGCCCCACGCTCGAGGACGTGTACCTCGAGCTCGTCGACGGCGAGGACGGGAGCGCGGAGTGACCACGCTCGTCCATCAGCTCGCCTTCGAGCAGCGGATCTTCTGGCGCAGCCGGGAGGCGGCGGTCTTCATCTTCGTCTTCCCGCTGCTGCTCTACGCGCTGCTGGGATCGGTCTACTCGGACGAGATCGACGGCGTGCCGTCCGCGGACATCCTGCTCGCGGGTCTCTTCGGCTACGGCGCGGCGAACACCGCGTTCGGCGGCCTCGCGATCATCCTCGTCGGCAGACGAGAGGCGGGAGTCCTCAAGCGCCTGCGGTCGACCCCGCTCCCGCCGGCGACCTACATCGCGGCCGTCCTGCTCTCGACGCTCGTCGTCTTCGCCCTGCAGGCGATCGCCCTCCTCGTCCTCGGACGTCTCGTGTTCGACGCCAGGGCTCCGGCGAACTGGCTCGGCTTCGCGGGCGCAGTCGTCCTCGGTGTTGCGTGCTTCGCCGGGCTCGGGGTCGGCGCGGCGTCCCTCATCCGCTCCGCCGAGGGCGTCTCCGCGGTCGTCAACGTGGTCTTGCTCCCCATGGCGTTCCTCTCGGGCTCCTTCGGCCCGACGGACGACTACCCAGGCGTCCTCGACGCAGTCGCTCAGGTTCTGCCGCTCACGTACTTCCTCGACGTCGTCAACGGCGTCTACCTCGGCGGAGAGTCGCTCTTCGCCGACCCCAAGGCGCTCGGCATCGTGACCGCCTGGGGCGCGGCAGGAATGGCAGTCGCCCTTCGGCGCTTCACCTGGATGCCGCGCGAGCGGTAGCTGCTAGCGGTTCGAGAGCAGCGACAGGTAGTAGAGCAGCATCGCGATGGCCGCCAGGGCACCCGCGACGTATGTCCACGCGGCCGCTGTCAGAACGCTCTTCACGCCCTGACTCTCGGTCGCCGCGACGAGCCCCATGTCGTTCAGCTGCGCCTTCGCCCGACGCGAGGCGTCGAACTCGACCGGCAGCGTGACGATCTGGAAGAGCACGGCGATCGAGTAGAGCGCGATCGCGACGTAGATGAACCCGAGGATGTTGAGGAAGAGCCCGCCGAGCAGGAAGAGCAGCCAGATGTTCGATGCGAACTGGACGGCCGGGAACATGGCGCTCCGGAAGCGGAAGAACGCGTACGCCTGCGCGTGCTGGATCGCGTGCCCCACCTCGTGCGAGCCGACCGCGGTCGATGAGATGGAGCGTCCGCCGTACACCTCGGGGGACAGGTGCACCGACCGACTGCGCGGGTCGTAGTGGTCGGAGAGTGTGCCGGGCGTCTCCTCGATCGGGACCTCGTGAAGCCCGTTCGAGTCGAGAATGCGGCGAGCCACTTCGGCTCCGGTCATCCCGTGGGACACCGGTACCTCGAGGTTGTTCGCGAACGTGCTCTTGACCCGATGCTGCGCCCAGAGGCCGATCACCATGGGGACGATGAAGGCGATAAGGAACGTCATGGGAGGAATCGTAGCGTCCGCGCTTGTCGCCGCTGCGGCCCCCCGGCGCCGCAGCGGGTTCTTAACCGTCCCTAGCAGGCTTCCGACTCTGCGAAGGCTTGCTCGATCGCCGCCAGCCCTGCGACGACGGCGCCGACGATCCGGTTCCTGCCCACGGAAGGAGGGGTCTAGTCTTCACCGTCGTGGAGGCAGCCAGCGCGACACCGGCGATTGCGAGGCTGCTGCACGAGGCGGCCGAGACCCATCACGTCGTCTACCGGATCACGGACGGCGACGATCCCGATTGGGCGTCCTGGTATGCCGATTGGCTGCTGGACCTCTCCGAGCTCTCGGAGCTCCTCGGGGCGCGCCCGGTGCGAAGCCACCTCGTCCACGCGCTCGTCTCACTCGACCGCGAGTACACGGCCGAAGGCGCCGGCGAACGTTGGGAGGAGTGGTACGCGCAGAGGCTTGCCACGAGCCTCGGGGTCTAGAGATGCCCGCTATCGTGGCGCGGGGGCCCCCGTAGCTCAGTGGATAGAGCAGCGGTTTCCTAAACCGCGTGCGCTGGTTCGATTCCGGCCGGGGGCATGCGCCGGAGGGCCGAGGCGATGGCTCAGCTGAGTCGCGCACGGGCGAGGCGCTCTGCGGCAGCCTCGGTCGTGATCGACTCGGCGTCGGCTACCGCGTAGATCTCCGTCAAGGCGTCCCCGATACCCGCGAGCCGCGCGTCGACCGTGTCCCGAGTCCAGCCCAGCACCTCGAGGCCCCACCCGTTGAGCACGCCGCCGGCGTTGATCACGAAGTCGGGCGCGTAGAGGATCCCGGCGTCCCGCAGAAGCTCGGCATCCGCGGGCCCGGCGAGCTGGTTGTTGGCGGAGCCGGCGACGACACGGCACCGGAGACGGGGGATGCTCTCGGCATTCAGGGTCCCGCCGAGAGCGCAGGGGGCGTAGACGTCGCACTCGGCGCCGACTGCGTCCTCCGGTTCGACGACCTCCGCGCCGACCCGGTCCGCGAGGGCGATTGCGCGCTCCGCCACGACGTCGCTGAGGAGCACCCGCGCTCCGGCCGTCGCGAGGAGCTCTGCGAGCCGTGCGCCGACGTCGCCGACGCCCTGCACGAGGACGACGCGTCCTCGCTCCTCGGAGCCGAACACGTGTCTGAGACTGGCGCGGATCCCGTGGAAGACGCCGCGAGCCGTGTGCGGGCCGGGGTCGCCCGACCCGCCTCGAGCCTCGGTTCGGCAGACGACGTACGGGCATCGCTCCCCGATCACGTCCATGTCGGCGATCGACGTGTTGACGTCGGGCCCGGTGTAGTAGTTCCCGCCGAGCGACGCGACGAGATCCGCGTGGCGGAGGAAGAGGTCGCGACGCGCGTCGCCGTCGAGCGGGCCGGGAACGGCCAGCACCGCCTTCCCGCCGCCGAACGGCAGATCGGCGGCGGCCATCTTGAGCGTCATCGCCGCGGACAGTCGCATCGCGTCAGCGAGTGCGTCAGCGGGGCTCGGGTACGTCTGCATCCGCGTGCCGCCCCCCGCGGGGCCGCGTTGCGTCGAGTGGAGGCAGACGAACATCCAGCTCCCCGTCGGCCGATCGAAGCGTGCCACGACCTCCTCGCCATCCCACGACCGAATCAGCTCCTCTAGCATTGCCGGGGAACCTACTCCGTCGCCTGCGCCTCGGCCCTGGCGAGCCCCCGGTCGGGCGAGGTGCCTACTTGTGGCGGTAGACGATGCGGCCGCGGCTGAGGTCGTACGCCGAGACCTGGACGTTGATCCGGTCGCCGGGCGCCATCCTGATCCGGTAGCGGCGCATCTTGCCCGCGGTGTACGCGATCAGCTCGTGGCCGCCGTCGAGCGAGACGCGGAACATGCCGCCGCCAAGCGCCTCGAGCACCTCACCTTCGACTTCGACCTTTTCCTCGCGGGCCATGTGTTCTCCTGGAAATAATGGGCGCGCGGCCCGACGG
>JBOHBD010000270.1:0-5041 GCA_050698195.1 Gaiellaceae bacterium | reverse complement strand
GTCCAGGACGCGATCGACCCGATCCCGGTCGCGGGCGCCGAGGGCCGCCACTTCTGGGACTACGACGGGAAGCGCTACCTCGACTTCGCCTCGCAGCTCGTCAACGTCTCGATCGGTCACCAGCACCCGAAGATCGTCGCGGCGATCAAGGAGCAGGCGGAGAAGCTCGCCACGATCGGCCCGCCGATGGCGAACGAGTCTCGTTCGCAGCTCGGGCGGCTACTGGCGGAGGTGACGCCGGGAGACCTCTGCATGTCCGACTTCACGAACTCGGGCGCCGAGGCGAACGAGAACGCGATCAAGCTCGCGCGGCTCTACACGGGCCGGCAGAAGATCATCGCACGGTATCGCTCCTACCACGGCGCCACGCACGGGGGGATCTCCCTGACGGGCGACCCGCGCCGCTGGCCGACCGAGCCCGGCATGCCCGGCGTCGTGCGGATGCTCGACCCCTACACGTACCGCTGTCCCGCGGGACATCCGGACCCGTGCCCCGTGTGCACCGGCGCGCCGCACCTGGAGGAGATCCTCCAGTACGAGGGACCGCGGACTGTCGCGGCCGTCTTCATGGAGACGGTGACCGGGACGAACGGCGTCATCCCGCCTCCCGAGGGCTACCTGCAGGCGATCCGCGAGGTCTGCGACCGGCACGGGATCGTGCTCGTCTTCGACGAGGTCATGGCCGGCTTCGGCCGGACCGGGCGCTGGTTCGCGTGCGAGAACTGGGACGTCCTCCCGGACATCGTCACGGTCGCGAAGGGGATCAACTCCGGCTACGTCCCGCTCGGGGCGATGATCTTCCGCAAGCATTTGGCGGACTGGGTGCGCGACAAGTACTTCCCTGGTGGGCTCACGTACGCGGGCCATCCGCTGGCGTGTGCTTCCGCGGTCGCGTCGATCGAGGCGTTCCGCGAGGAGGGCGTGGTCGAGAACGCGGCCGAGGTCGGCGCGTACCTCGGCGAGCGGCTCCGGGAGTTGGCGGGGAGCCACCCGTCGATCGGCGAGGTGCGCGGCCTCGGGTGCTTCTGGGGCATCGAGCTCGTGAAGAACCGGGAGACGCGGGAGATGCTCGTCCCCTTCAACGCGTCAGGAGAGGCCGCGGCGCCGGCCGCGCGCTTGGTGAAGGCGGCACTCCAGCGCGGCCTCTACCTGATGACGCACTGGAACGTGATCATGGTCGTCCCGCCGCTGACGATCACGCGCGACGAGGTCGACGTGGGGATCGCGATCTTGGACGAAGTGCTGACGATCGCGGACGAGCACGTCACGTCGTAGCGGGTGACCAGCGCGAGCGCCGCGTCGAGCTCTTATAGAACGCCACCCCTACTGCGAACACGCTCGCCTTCAGCTCGCATCGACGCTGACCGCCGTCCGCCGGCACGGGGAGGCGCGGCGGGCGTACCGCGTCTACTGCGACGGGATGGGGAAGCTCATGCTTGAGGCGTCTCCCTTCCCGCAGCCGGCCTGATGCCCAGGAAGTCCGCGACCGCTTCCGCTGTCTCCTCGAGCGCGTCCCACAGCACCGTATGGCCGCCTGGGACGACGACGACCTCGAGCAGGTCGCCGAGCGCCGCCCGGTGCGCGTCGAGCAGGTGGTCGTAGGGGAGGTACGACCGCTCCCCGACGACGAGCAGGGTCGGGACGCGGACCCGCTCGAAGGGCGGAGGCTCGGAGGCCATCTCGCCGTAGGCGGCGACGACTGCGGACTGGCAGTAGCGATAGCGGCTGAGGCCGTCGTCGTCCGCGACGAGGTGTCCCAGCAGCTCCTCCTCGACGAGCTCGCGCGGCGCGCGGTGGAGCTGGCTCTCCTCGAAGCGTCGTGAGACGCCTTCGTTGAAGGAGACGTAGGCACGTTCCTTCCTTGCGTTCTCGGCCGCGACGAGCGCCACCTGCGGGGGGACGTGGATCGCCGGGTCGAGGAGGACGAGTCGCGGGACCAGCTTCGGAGCTCGCGCCGCCAGCTCGAGGGCGAGGCGGCCGCCGAACGAGTGCCCGACGAGCATCGCGGGCTCGACTCCGACGGTCTCGACGATCGCCTCGCAGTGGGCAGCGATGTCCCACGGCGGCTCGTACGGCGAGGAGCCGTGGCCGAGCAGGTCCGGAGCCAGCGCATGGACGCCCGGTAGCGCCTCCGCCAGCTTCGCGAAGTGTCGCCCGTGGCTCGTGACGCCGTGGAGGCAGACGACACGTGGAGCCTCGGGCGGGCCCCACTCTTCGAGGTGGAGCCTCACACGGTCTCGTGGAGCGTCTCGAGCGAGTCCGGAACCATCTCCGTCCGGCGCTCGTCCTTCAGCGAGACGAGCGACCAGATGACGTTCCCCTCCTTGTCGATCAGGAACGTTCCCCGGTGCGACGCGCCGGTCGCCTCGTTGAACACGCCGTACGACTTCGCCACCTTTCCGTGCGGCCAGAAGTCGGAGGCGAAGACGTACTCGGCACCGAGCTCGCGCTTCCAGGCCTGCCGCGCCGCGGAGGGGTCACAGGACACGAGGACGATCTCGGTCTGCGCGTTCCGGAACGACTCGAGGTTCTCCTGCAGGTCGCGCGCCTCCTCCTCGCAGATCGGAGTGAAAGCGAAGGGGTGGAAGACGAGCAGGACGTTCGAGCGTCCGAGGAAGTCGGCGAGCGCGACGCGCTCTCCGTGGGTCACCTCGAGGTCGAACGCAGGCGCCCTGTCACTCGTCTTCACCGTCATCCGCGATCTCCTGGCCTTCGCCGGTCGGGCGATAGTACCGACGGCCTCGAAGCTCCTCCGGGAGGTACGAGAGCTCGAACCCGCCGGGATCGTCGTGCGGGTAGAGGTAGCCCTCGCCGTGGCCGCGAGCCTCGGCCGCTCCCGTGTGGCCGGTCGAGCGGAGCATCGCCGGGGGGCGCACGTTGCCGTGCTCGCGCACGTCGCCGCGCGCCTTCCAGATCGCGACTGCAGACGCGTTCGACTTCGGCGCCCGGGCGAGGTAGATCGCAGCCTGGGCCAGGTTGAGCTGGGCCTCGGGCAGCCCGACGTGCTCGAGCGCGTGGGCCGCGGCGACGGCGACGAGGAGCGCGCGCGGGTCCGCGTTGCCGACGTCCTCAGACGCGAGGATCACCATCCGCCGGGCGATGAAGCGAGGATCCTCACCCGCCTCCAGCATCGCGGCGAGGTAGTAGACCGACGCGTCGGCGTCTCCGCCGCGCATCGACTTGATGAACGCGGACACGAAGTCGTAGTGCTGGTCGCCCTTGCGGTCGTACAGGAGCGGCCGCTTGCGGGACGCGTCGACGACGTGGCTCTCCGCGAGAGGAACACCTTCCGTTCGCGCGGTCTCGTGGGCCAGCTCGAGGATCTGGAGCGCCGCCCGCGCGTCACCACCCGCGCCCCGCGTGATCAGCCCGACCAGGTCGTCGCCGACCTCGGTCTCGAGCGCGTCGGCTCCGCGCCTGACGACGACGCCGATCTCGTCGTCGGAGAGCGCCTGCAGCTCGATCACCGTGCAGCGCGAGAGGAGAGCGGAGTTGACCTCGAAGTACGGATTCTCGGTCGTCGCCCCGATCAGCGTCACGAGGCCGTCCTCGACCGCGTGCAGGACCGAGTCCTGCTGGGCTTTGTTGAAGCGGTGGATCTCGTCGATGAAGAGGATCGTCCGGAGGCCGTTCGCACCGAGCCGCTGGCTCGCGGCGGCGATGATGTCGCGGACGTCGCCGACTCGCGCGGAGACCGCCGAGATCTCTACGAAGACGGCGCCCGTCCGCTCGGCGACGATGCGGGCGATCGTCGTTTTCCCGGAGCCGGGCGGACCGAAGAGCACCATCGACGGAGGCCGGTCTTCCTCTATCGCGAGCCGGAGAGCGGAGCCCTCCCCGAGCACGTGCCGCTGGCCGACGAGCTCCTCGAGCGTCCGTGGTCGGAGCCGGACCGCCAGCGGTGCCAGCTCCGCCTGCCGCTCCCTCGCCGCCTCGGTGAAGAGGTCTCCCATGCGGCGAAGTATGCTCAGGGCATGACCGGCTCCGAGGCCGAGGACTTCTCGCAGCCGATCCTCCCCGGCGGTGCGGGGTCGGATTACGAGCGGTATCTGATGACGGACGAGCTCCTCGCCCTCCAGAAGGGCGCGGACGAGTGGGTGCACCGCGACGAGCTCCTCTTCCAGGTGACGCACCAGTCTTCCGAGCTCTGGCTCAAGCTCAGCTGGTCGGACGCCGACGAGGCGGCGCGACTGATCGAGGAGGGCGACCTGCAGGCCGCCCTTCGTCTTCTCGAGCGGTCGTCGCTCTGCATCCGTTTCGTGATCGCGCAGCTCGACATGCTCGAGCGCATGTCGCCGTGGGAGTACCAGGAGATCCGCGAGGTGCTCGGGCACGGCTCCGGGTTCGACTCGCCAGGCTGGAACGAGCTGCGACGTGTGTTTCCTCGTCTCGGCCAGGCGTTCCACGCGGCGCGCCGCGCCGCCGGCCTCTCGCTTGCCGAGCTCTACGTCCGCGGTCGCGAGCACGAGCACCTGTACCGCCTCGCGGAAGCGCTCCTCGACCTCGACGAGCAGGCCCAGCACTGGCGGATGCGGCACTACCAGGTCGTCGCGCGGGTCATCGGAGACAAGGTGGTCGGGACGCAGGGAACTCCGGTCGAGCTGCTCGGGCGGCTCGTCTCCAAGACGTCGTTCCCGGAGCTCTGGGAGGTCCGGAACGAGCTGACCGCGCTCTCGAAAGCGGGCGGAGGTCAGGATTCGTCCTGACCCCCGAAAGGTCTCCCTCCGCGACGAAGTCACGGGGCTCCTCCAGGAGCTGATCCGGCTCGACACGGTCAACCCGCCGGGGAACGAGACTCTCGCGGTGGAGGTGCTTCGCGAGTACCTGGCGAGGGACGGCATCGAGTCCGAGCTCTACGCGCGGGAGCCGCAGCGGGCGAACCTCGTCGCGCGCATCCCTGGAGGCGACGGACCGTCGCTCGCGTTCCTGAGCCACACGGATACCGTCCTCGCCGATCCCGCCGAATGGGATCGCGATCCCTGGTCGGGCGACCTCGTCGACGGCGAGGTGTGGGGTCGCGGCGCGCTCGACATGAAAGGGC
>JBOHBD010000269.1:0-6810 GCA_050698195.1 Gaiellaceae bacterium | reverse complement strand
TCTACGGCCAGACCGAGGTCGTAAAGGACCTGATCGCGGCGCGGCTCGCCGACGACCTGCCCCTGTTCTTCGAGGCCGAAGCGATCGCCGTGCAGGAGATCGAGAGCGAACGCCCGCGCGTCGAGTTCGTCCACGACGGCGCGAGGCGGGAGCTCCGATGCGACGTCGTGGCAGGATGCGACGGCTTCCACGGAGTCAGTCGCGAATCGATACCAGACGGCGTCCTCCGGACCTACGAACGCGAGTACCCCTTCGGCTGGCTCGGGATCCTCGCTCAGGTGGCGCCGTCGACGGACGAGCTCGTGTACGCGCATTCCGACCGGGGGTTCGCGCTCCTCTCCCTTCGGTCCGCGACCCTCTCTCGGTACTACGTGCAGGTGTCGCACGACGAGGACCTCGACGAGTGGCCGGACGACCGGATCTGGGAGGAGCTGCGGCTGCGCACCGGCCTCGACGGCTGGAGCCTCGCCGCGGGGCCGATCCTCGAGAAGGGGGTGACCGGGATGCGGAGCTTCGTGTGCGAGCCCATGCAGCACGGGCGGCTGTTCCTGTCCGGCGATGCGGCGCACATCGTCCCACCGACGGGCGCCAAGGGCCTGAACCTCGCTCTGCGCGACGCGCACGTGCTCGCGGAGCTGCTCGTCGACTGGTATCGCACCGGGAGCGACTCGGTCCTCGACTCGTACTCCGAGCGCTGCCTGCGCCGCGTGTGGCGTTGCGAGCACTTCTCGTGGTGGATGACGACGATGCTCCACCTCGAGCCGCGCAGCGACGAGTTCGGCCGGAAGCTGCAGCTCGCTCAGCTCCGCCACGTGACGACGTCCCCCGCGGCGGCGAGGATGTTGGCCGAGAACTACACGGGGGTCACTGCTGTCTAGCCCACGCCTCGATCCCGATCCGCCGTATCTCTATCCCGACTACGTGTCCACAAGGACGCGCTCGCCACGGCGACCGCTGCTTCCGTTGCCCGAGGAGCTGCACACGCTCGCTGCGCCGGTCTTCGGCGAGGACATGCTCGATCCCGACGACGCGGACCTCACGGCCCACGGCGACGGGCCGCCGCTCGGCGAGCGAATCATCGTCACCGGCCGCCTTCTCGACGAGGACGGCCGCGCGGTGCCGAACGCCCTCATTGAGGTCTGGCAGGCGAACGCCGCCGGCCGCTACCGCCATGAGGTCGATCGCCACCCGGCGCCTCTCGATCCGAACTTCACGGGTGCCGGCCGCACGCTCACGGACGGCGAAGGGCGCTATCGCTTCACGACCGTCAAGCCCGGGGCGTACCCGTGGAAGAACCACCCCAACGCCTGGCGGCCGGCCCACATCCACTTCTCGGTCTTCGGCCGGGCCTTCACGCAGCGCCTCGTGACGCAGATGTACTTCCCGGGGGACCCGCTCTTCCCCTACGACCCGATCTTCAACTCGGTGCGCGACCCCAAGCCGCGTGAGCTCCTCGTCGCGCAGTTCGACCTCAACACGACCGAACCGGACTGGGCGCTCGGATATCGGTTCGACATCGTCCTGCGTCGGACTCCCTTCGAGTCATGAGAACGCCGTCGCAGACGGCCGGCCCGTTCTTCTCGATCGGTCTCTCCCGTCGCCCGCAGAACGAGCTCCCCGGAGGCAGCGTGCGGCTGTCGGGGCGCGTGCTGGACGGCGAGGACCGCCCCGTGGCCGACGCAGTGGTCGAGCTCTGGGATCCGGCGCTGGGCTTCGCCCGTTGCGCCACCAACGCGGAGGGCGAGTTCGCCTTCCTGCTCCCGCCGCAGGCTCGGCGCCTCGAGCTGATGGTCTTCGCCCGCGGGCTGCTCAAGCACGTCGTGACGCGGCTGTACCTTCCCGGCGAGCCGGCCGAGGACCCGACGATGGTCGCGAGCGAGGAAGGAGATGGTTTGCGCTTCGACGTGCATCTGCAGGGGGAGCAGGAGACGGCGTTCTTTGAGCTCTGAGTCGCTCTTCCGGCCGATCTTCGTCCCGGACGAGCTGCGCGAGGCGGTCTCTGCGCGAGCCTGGCTGCAGGCGATGCTCGACGCCGAGCGTGCGCTTGCCGCCGCGATAGGAGTCGACGGAGTGCTGGAGGCGTGCGACGCGTCGCTCTACGACCTCGCGGCGATCGCCGAGGACGCTCGCAGTCCGGGGAATCCCGTCGAGCCGCTCGTGCGTGCGCTCCGGGAGCGGAGCGGCGTCGCGGAGGCGCACCGCGGCGCGACGAGCCAAGACATCCTCGACACGGCGGCCATGCTCGTCGCGCGCAAGGCGCGGGCGCTCGTGGTCGGCGAGCTCGAGGCCGGCGCGGGCGCGTGCGCCGGCTTGGCGGAGCAGCACCGTGCGACCGTCATGCCCGCGCGCACCTTGCTCCAGCAGGCGGTGCCGACCACCTTCGGGCTCAAGGCGGCGGGCTGGCTGGTCATTCTCCTCGACGCCCGGCGAAGGCTGCTCGCCTGGACGCCCATCGCGCAGCTCGGCGGCGCGGCCGGGACGCTGGCGCTGCTCGAAGACCGCGGGCTCGTCGTGCTCTCGGCGTACGTCCGGGAGCTGGGGCTCGCCGAGCCGGAGCTGCCTTGGCACGCGACCAGGAGACCGGTGCACGACCTCGTCGGGGCCTGCGACGGCGTCACGAGCGCCTGCGCGAAGGTCGCGCTCGATCTCGTACTCCTCGCGCAGACCGAGGTGGGGGAGGTCCGCGTCCCGGACGGGGCGTCCTCGACGATGCCGCACAAGCAGAACCCCGTCGCCCCCGTGCTCGCGCGCGCGTGTGCGCTGCGGGTGCACGCGCTGGTCGGCACCTTCGTGGGCGAGCACGAGCACGAGCGCGCGGCAGGAGCATGGCATGCCGAATGGGAAGCGCTCTCGGACGTCCTCGCGCTCACCGGTGGTGCCGCGTTCCACGTCCGGCGCGCGCTCGAAGGGCTTGAGGTCGACTCAGCCCGTATGCGCGAGAACCTGCGAGCGGAGACGGTGTCCGAGGCCGGTCGCGAGCTTCCGCCGGAGGAGTATCTCGGCGCCGCATCGGCCTTCGTCGACCGTGCGCTCGCCCGCTTCCGCGCCGACCTCGGATGACCCTCCACCACGTCGTCGAGGGGGAGGGCCCTCCGCTCGTCCTCGCCGCCTCGCTCGGGACGACGCACCGGCTCTGGGAGCCGAACATCGCCGAGCTGAGCCGCCGGTTCCGGATCATGCGCTACGACCATCCCGGGCACGGGGAGTCGCCCGCCGGCCCGAGCACGATCGAAGGCCTGGCGCACGCGGCGCTCGGGCTCCTCGACGAGCTCGGACTGGAGCGGGTGACGTTCTGCGGGCTCTCCCTCGGCGGCATGGTGGCGATGTCGCTCGCGGCACACACGCCGGAGCGGATCGAGCGCCTCGTGCTGTCTTGTACCGCTCCGCGGCTGCCGCCGGCCGAGCAGTGGCTCGAGCGAGCCGCGACCGTTCGCCGGGAGGGGATGGAGGCGGTCGCGGACGCGGTCCTCCGGCGCTGGTTCACCCCGCGCTTCACCGGCGACCGGGAGCGCTGGCGAGCGATGCTCCTCTCGACGCCGCCGGAAGGGTACGCGCGCTGCTGCGAGGCGATCGCGGCGATGGACTTGCGCCATGAGCTCCGCGCGATCAGGGTGCCTACCACAGTGATTCTCGGCCGCCACGACCCCGCGATCGACGACGCGAACCGACGCCTCCTGGTCGAAGTCGGCCCGGTCGTCGAGCTCGACGCCGCCCATCTTGCGAACGTCGAGCAGCCGGAGGCGTTCGGCGAGGCGGTACTTGCGGGATGAGCTACGACGAGGGCATGCGCGTCCGCCGCGAGGTGCTCGGCGACGAGCGCGTCGACCGCGCGATCGAAGGAGCGACCGACTTCACGCGGGACTTCCAGGAGCTCATCACACGCTACGCATGGGGCGAGATCTGGGCCCGCCCGGGCCTCGACCGGAAGACGCGCAGCTGCGTCACCCTCACCGCCCTCGTCGCCCTCGGCCGAGACGAGGAACTCGCGATGCACGTCCGAGCCGCGGTCCGCAACGGGCTAACGACAGACGAGATCAAGGAGGTCCTGCTCCAGACAGCGGTCTACTGCGGCGTCCCGGCTGCAAACGCGGCCTTTGCGATCGCACAGCGCGTGCTCGACGAACTCGACTAGGTCAGCACCACGAGTGTCTCGTTCGTCATGGGCGGAACCAGACTATCCGTGCAAATGGAGACGGGAGCGACGGGACTCGAACCCGCGACCTCCGGCATGACAGGTCAAGTCGGGCACAACGACGCCCGGCGACGAGGGCCTGTGAACGGGCTCATTTGTAGGCCCTTTGCGCCTGAGGTCGCTCCGGTTCCGCATGGTTGAGCCAGACGTCCAATCGACGTTTGGGCCACGATTGGGCCACGGAAACTTGTCGGCACAGACAACAGCCCGCTTCGGTGCGGGCTATGGAGGCGCTTGTCCTCCATGGACAGGAATGCGAGCCGAGGAACTACTAGCCGCGTAGGCTCTCGGGCACCTTCAGGACGTGTTCGACGATCGCGCCCTCGAAGCCGCTGAGCAGTTTTGCGTCTCGCCGCACCTTGCCCGTGATGCGATAGACCGCGACGGTTGTCGGCGTGACGTCCCCGTTGCGATCGAAGCGGAAGCTGCCGAGAACGCCGCCCTTCACGCGGCTCGCCCGGAGCTCTCTGAGCACCGAGGCCCGCGTCCCGTCGGAGCGTTCGAGTGCCTGCAGCAGGAGCTCGGTCGCCTGGGCTGCCTCGAGGACGAAAGTAGGAATCATCCCGTGCGGCTGCGTCGAGCCGAACGCTGACGCGAACTGCCGGCCGGCGGGGCCGAGCTTCTCGAGCGGCGTGCTTCCGACAACCACGTACATGCCAAGGGCCGAAGATCCGGCCGTTCTGAGCAGTTCCGAAATAGGGCCGAACCCCTCGCCGCCGATCAATACGACGTCGCGACCAACGCCGGCACGCAGGGCATTGACAACTTGGCCGCCGTTGAAGAAGACCGATCCGCTGAGGAAGACGCCTTGTGCACCGGAGCGCTTGACTCGGGCGGCGAGCGGCGCATAGCTCTGAGCCCGTACGTCCCAGCTTCCGATGCCGGCGATCTCAAGGCCGAGCCGGCGAGCAGCCGCGACGAATGAGCGCCTGGCCGCGAGCCCCCACGCTCCGCCTCCGTCGAGGACGTAGATCGACTCGAGCGCGAGGCTCCTTGCAAGGAGTGCTGCACCGGCGACCTGGAGGTCGTCGGGTGTCGGCAGCCGGAGGAAGGTCCTCGCGCCGCTGGGGTAGTACCTCTTCGGATCGTCTCGTGAGGCCCATGCGCCAGTGCCGCCGCGGGTCAACCCCGAGTAGGTCGTCGAGGGCCCGATCATGGCCAGCTCGCCGCCCGAGACCTGGTTCGCCACGATGAGCTCTACCTGGGCGCAGTCCGAGTCGTAAGGGCCAATCGCGGCCACTAACCGGTTCGCCTGCGCGTACGCTCGCGCGTTCGAGGCGCACTTGAAGAAGTCGAAAGTGCCGCTACGCGCCGTCGAATTGTCACAGGACTGATATCCGACCGCGAACCTTCCGGCCGTGAAGTCGTGCTTGCGGAGGACGAAACGGATCGCATCCGCCATCGAGCGCGTGGCAGGCGCGGCAAGGCCTTGAAGCGGCAGATCGGATGCGATCAGGACGGCCGGCGTCTTGCCGCCCGACTCGATCTCGCCGCACGCAGAGGCCGGGAGGGCGCCGCGCGTCGTCGCGCCGGCGACGCTCACCCAGACGGTGTCATCGCCGACTGCGACGCCCTGCGGGGTTCCACTAACGCGGACCGTCCGCGTCACCGCGTTCTTCTCCGGGTCGATGCGGGAGACGGTCCCGTCGATGAAGTTCGTCGCCCACAGCGCGCCCTCCGCAAAGGCGATGTTGGTGACGCCGAACCCGACCTGAATCGTCCTCGTGCGGGGTTGCAGTCCCGGCTCGATCCGCCAGACGACGCCGTCTTCGGGCACGCTCACCCAGACGGAGCCTGCGCCGACGGCGATTCCGACGAGGAACGGGGTCGAGCCGAGGGCGATCTTCTGTCCTGTCCGGTTCGTCTGCGGGTCGATACGCGTCACCGACGCGCCCTCGCTGATGACCCAGACGCCCTCCTTCCCGGCCGCGATCCCGCTCGAGGCGGAGACCGTGGTGTCCGTGATCGTGGCCACGAGGTCCCCCGTGCCAGGGTCGATTCGCGACACGGTGAGGTCAGGATTGATCGCCCACACCGCTCCCGCCCCGACCGCAAGCTGGCTGACGCCGAGGATCGTGTTGGAGAGAAGCGTCTTGCTCCTCGGCCTGGGAAGAACGAGTCTCCGCGTCACCACCGCGGAGACTGGATCGATCCGAAGGATGCTGGTCGTCGAATTGCCGAAGGACGGTCTTGCGCCGGCTCCTCGGCTACCGACCCAAACCGCTCCACCGCCGACAGCAAGCTCGGTTGGCGTGCCGCCTGTCCCGACCGTCTTCACGATCTGACGCGTCTCGGGGTCGATGCGGGAAAGCGTCTCGTCGTCGGCGTTCAACACCCAGACAGCCCCTTCTCCCACAGCGACGTTCCGCGGCGTCGTGCCAACGGGCGCGTAGCCCACGACTCGTCCCTCCAAAGCGTCAATCGCGGCGACCGCGTCTTCGAGCTTGGCGGGCGATCCGCGCTCGGCGAGCCCGAAGACCGCTGCGCCGATCGATCCCGCGACGAAGAGCGTGCCAAGGGCAAGGACCGTCCGGGTGCTGCGCTTCCCGAGCGAAGCCGGACGTTCCCTGTCGGCCGGCGCCGCGTGCGGGAAAGCGGTGTTCGAGGGACGTAGCGCC
>JBOHBD010000268.1:0-4673 GCA_050698195.1 Gaiellaceae bacterium | reverse complement strand
CGAGGTAGGAGGGGAACTTCGTGGCGATGACCATGTCGACCCGCGCTCCGTCCACCTCCTCGAGGTCGAGCAGCCGCCAGAGGAACGCCTGCGTGAGGACGCGTGCCCCCGGGTACCACTTGAAGGGGACGGTGACGAGGTCGGCCTCGTGGCCTCGCGCGCGGAGCTCGTCGACGAGCCGGTCGGTCATGATCTCGGTCCCACCCCACGCGAACGGCACCTGAGGCCGCGCGACGAGCACTTTCATCTTCGTTGGGTGCGGAGCTCCTCGAGCTCCGCTTGCAGCCGGTCGACCTGCTGCTGGAGGTCGTCGATCAGGCGCAGGGAGGCGGCGTTGAACGACCGCTGATCGTAGGCGAGCGGTTCGACGTACCAGCGCATGAGCTTGCGCAGGACGGATTTGACCGGAGTGCCGAGGCCGCCGCGCATCCCGGGCCGCAGGCGCAACGTGCGATCGGCGGAGACGGGCCAGAGGCGCTCGGCCTCCGCGCGAGCAGCCCGGCCGTCGGCCATGCCCTCCGTTGTCGCCCCGCCGGGGTCCGATCCGGAGCGGCGGACTTCCTCCCGCAGTTGCCGGAGGAGCTCGTCGACGTCGACGGAAACCCCTGCAGACTCGCCGTTTTTGGCTTCGCCAGAGGGCATCGCGGCATTCTAGCCGGGGCATGAGGACGACCTCGAAGACGAATAGGATCAGTGGGTGCGAGTCGGGATAGCCCTGCTCACGCTGGCCCCAGGCGACCTCGGGGGCTCGGAGACCTACGCGCGCCAGCTCATCCGGGCGCTCTCGTCCGTCGGGACGCTCGAGTACGCCGTGTTCGTCCCGGCAGGGGCGAAGGACGCGGCAGGGGGGCTCCCTATCGTCGCGGTCGGCGAGCCGCCGGTGGCCAAGCGAGGCCCGGCCCGGATTGCGGGGATGTGGTTCCAGGCCTTCCGCTCCCGCCAGGTGCAGACGCGCGTCGAGACGGTGGACGTCATGCATTACGCGCTCACGGTGCCGGTACCGCGGACCGACTCGCCGACCGTCGTGACGCTTCACGACATCCAGCACCGGGACTTCCCGGAGTTCTTCGGACCGGCACGCCGATCGTTCCGGCGGATCGCGTACGACCGGGCGACCCGCTCGGCCGACGCCGTGATCGTCACGACCGAGTTCGTGCGAGACCGGGCACTCGAGCTGCTCGAGCTCGACTCGTCGCGCGTCCACGTGATCCCGCACGCGATCAACCACACGCTCTTCCGGCCCGGCGACGAGGAACGAGAGCCGTTCCTGCTCTACCCGGCGCGGGCATGGCCTCACAAGAACCATGCGCGGCTCTTCGAGGCCTTCGCGTCCCTTCGCAAGACGCGACCTCGCCTGCGGCTGATCCTGACGGGCGGTGGGCTCGAGCGTCTGGGCCAGCTGCCGGACGGCGTCGAGCGCTGGGGCGTCGTGCCTCCCGCCGAGCTCGCGTCCCTCTACCGTCGCGCAGCCTGTCTCGTGTTCCCGAGCCTCTACGAAGGCTTCGGCCTGCCGCCGCTCGAGGCGATGGCCTGCGGCTGCCCGGTCGCCGCCTCCGACACCGCCGCGATTCCCGAGGTCTGCGGCGGGGCCGCGGTGCTGTTCGACCCCATGGACCCGGAGTCGATCGCGGCGGGCATCCTCGAGACGGACGAGCGCTCCGCCGAGCTTCGCGAGCTGGGTCTCGAGCGTGCGGCCGGCTTCACGTGGGACAAGACGGCACGCGCACACGAAGACGTGTATCGCGCGGCACGACGCGGATAACCCGCGGACGGCGTCTACCGGCGCCTCCCCTAGGTTCGTGCACTGATGAAGCTCTCCCTGATGATCCCGACGTTCTCGAGCGCTGCGACGATCGAGCGCACCCTGCGGAGCGCCGTCGCGCAGGAGTACCGGCCGCTCGAGATCCTCGTCTACGACGAGGCCAGCCACGATCGGACCCGGGAGATCGTCGAGAGGATCCTGGGCACGGCGGATTCCTCGATCGATGCCCGGCTGCTGACCTCCGACCGGAACTCCGGGCCCGTGCTCGCCTGGCGGATCGCCCTCCACGAGATATCCGGCGACTGGTGCTGCTTCGTCTGGGCCGACGACGTGCTGAAGAACGGCTTCAGCGTGCGCATGATGGAGGGTGCCGCGCGAGCGGTGGCCTCTGGACGAAAGCTCGTCGCCTGCAGCGCCGAGGTCCAGACGAGCGAGGGCTCGGTACTCCCCTACTACGCCTCCGACACGGGGATCGCGTCGCCGGTCGAATACTCCGAGGGGATCTTCCTCCGTCGCTTTCCGCTCACGCAGATCTGTGCGACGTACGACACGAACGCGGCCCGGGCCGTCTTCGAGCGCCACATCCGCTTCGAGAATCCTCGCGGGTACGACTACGCCCTCCATCCGTACGGCAACGACGTCGGATTCCTCTCCGAGCTGGCGATGGAGGGGGGCGGCGTCGAGCTTCTGGGCGAGCGGCTCGTGACGCTCGTCGACTCGGGCTCGAGTATGACCCGGCGCGGGACGCGTGAGCACCTCTGGCAGATGCGCTGGCAGTACACCTACAGCTTCCTTCGCGTCTGGCGATGGTGGCTCGAGCGAGGCGTCCCGGACAGTGGCCGGATCGTGGGCATGGCCGAGCGGCGACTGGCGTTGTGCTCGATCATGCTGGGCGGTGTCGAACATCGCGTGCGACCCGCCAACTACGCGCGTGCGCTGCGGGCCTACCTCGAGTTCCGCCGCCTCGACTACCAGCGCAACCACACGACCCTCGATCAACACCGCCGGACGACAGCCGGTCGAGGTCCGGAGCTCGACCGTGCCTCGCATTCGCTGACGTAGCGCGTGACATGGAACCTGCTCCCCCCTGTTCATCGAGCATGAGGCCGAGCTCTCCGCTCGCGGAAGAGTTCGCTCCGTTCCCGAAGCACCGGTTCGCAGGATGAGCGCACGTCTTCGCGGACAGCCAGGCTGGAAGCGGCTCTGGAGGCACAGCTACACCCTGGGAATGCGGTGGATCGCTCGCGAGGCTCGCCACGGCTGGCCGGCGAGGAAGGTCGGGCTGACTCGGCTGGTCGTGCCGCTCGATCCGTGGCGCTACTACGAGCTCGGACGCATCGCGGACGAGACGTTCTCCGGCATCTGTCTCGACGTCTCCAGCCCGAAGCTATTGCCGTCCCTGCTCCAGCGCGAGGGCGCGGGCCGGTGGGTGTGCATCGACCTGTTCGCAGACGAGATCGCGGCCTGGCGCACAGTCGATCCTGCGCTCGAGCTGGACGTGCAGGACGCGACGGCGCTCTCCTTCGCAGACGGGACGTTCGACAACTGCATGTGCGTCTCGGTCCTGGAGCACGTCGGGAAGGGGAAGGACCGCGACGCTCTCGCCGAGATCTGGCGGGTGCTCAAACCCGGCGGCGTTCTCCATCTCACCACTGACGTCGAGGCGGCTCCTCGGGACGTGTTCGTCACCGAGAAGGTGTACGGGGAGGCAAGCCGGTCGGTCGCGGGCGAGGGCGTGTTCTTCAAGCACGCCTACGGGACGGCGGAGGTCGAGGAGCTGATCGCAAACAAGCCGTGGCGGGTCCGGCACCGGGAGTACGCGGTGCAGCGCAAGCCCGGGATCGAGCGTTGGTTCTACGCCCACGCGCCGTGGTCGTACGTCGCCGGGCCCTTCTTGCGCTTCGCCTGCGCGGAGAACTTCGACGTCCGGCCGACGTCCGTGCTCGTCGACCACGCGGGCGAGGGCGTCGTGTATCTCCAGCTCGAGAAGCCGGACGAGAGCGTGACGTGAACCAGGTCGCGACGGCTCTCGTCGTCGGCGCAGCCGGCCAGGACGGCTCGTACATGACCGAGCTCTTGCTCGAGCAGGGGTACCACGTCGTCGGAGTCGTTCGGCGCGACCCGGCGGCGGAGATTCCGAGCCTCGAGGCCGTCCGAGACCGCATCGACCTCGTTCAGGCCGACCTCCTCGACGTGAATGCGATCGAGAAGGCCGTCGCGGTCCATCGGCCCACCGAGATGTACAACTTCGCGTCCGTCTCCTTCGGGCCGGACGCATGGGCCGACCCTGTGCGGACGACCGAGCTCGGAAGCCTCGCGGTCGCGCAGCTCCTCGAGGTCGTACGGCGCGCAGATCCGTCGCCCCGCTTCTTCCAGGCATCGTCTGCGTGGGTCTTCGGGCGGCCGGCCGAGAGCCCACAGACCGAGCGCACCCGCTACGCCCCCGTCGAGCCGTACGGCGCCGCGAAGGCGTTCGGCGACTTCCTCGTCCGTGGCTATCGGGAACGGCACGATCTCTTCGCCTGCTCGGCCATCTACTACAACCACGAGTCGCCCCGCCGTCCGGATCGCTTCGTGACCCGGAAGATCACCAAGGCTGCAGCGTCCATCCGATCCGGGCTCGCGACCGAGCTCGAGCTCGGGGATCTCCACGCTCGACGAGATTGGGGGTACGCCGTGGACTACGTGAGAGCGGCGTGGCTCATGCTGCAAGCCGACGAGCCCTCGGATTACGTGATCGCCACGGGCGAGACGCACGCCGTCCGCGAGCTCGTCGAGCTCGCGTTCACGGCCGCAGGGCTCGAGTGGGAACGCCACGTCCGAGTCAACGCTTCGCTGGCGCGTCCGAAGGGTCAGGTTGCGAACCTGGTCGGTGACTCGTCGGCCGCGCACGCTGCGCTCGGCTGGAAGC
>JBOHBD010000267.1:0-1868 GCA_050698195.1 Gaiellaceae bacterium | reverse complement strand
TTCGACCTCGACGAGTACGTGTACGAGGCGCTCCGAGTGGGCGCGAGCGGATTCCTGCTCAAGGACACCCCGCCCGAGCAGCTCGTGGACGCGATCCGCGTCGTCTCGAACGGCGACGCCCTTCTCTCTCCGAGCGTCACGCGCCGCGTGATCGAGGAGTTCGCCCGTCGTCCTCCCGAGTCGGGGCGCACGCCGCCCGCCGCGCTGCTGGAGCTGACGGCGCGTGAGCTCGAGATGCTCCGCTACATCGCCCGAGGGCTTTCGAACGCCGAGATCGCCGAAGCCGCCTTCGTCTCGGAGACGACCGTGAAGACGCACGTCGCGCACATCCTCCTGAAGCTGCGGTTGCGCGCGATCGGGTGCAAGCCGTCGTCTTCGCGTACGAGTACGGCGTCGTCGCGCCAGGCCAGACGTCCTGAGCGAGCTGGAAGGGCGCCGTGAAGAAGCGACTGGACGCCCTGCTCGTCGAGCGAGGTCTTGCGGAGAGCAGGAGCCAGGCGCGTGCGCTGGTCCTCGCGGGCCTCGTCCCGGGGTACGAGAAGCCCGGCCAGCAGGTCGACGAGGGCGCCGAGCTCTCGGTCGAGCGGCCGCCGCCCTTCGTCTCCCGGGGCGGAGAGAAGCTCCGGAACGCCCTCGACGCGCTCGGCGTCGACGTCGAAGGGCGCGACTGCGCGGACGTGGGAGCGTCGACGGGCGGCTTCACCGACTGCCTCCTTCAGGCCGGCGCTGCACGTGTCGTCGCGATCGACGTCGGCTACGGCCAGCTCCACCCGAGGCTTCGCGCGGATCCGCGCGTGACCGTGCTCGAGCGGACGAATGCGCGCACGCTCACGGAGCTGCCGTTCGCTCCGGACTTCGTCGTCTGCGACGTCGCCTTCGTCAGCGTCACGAAGGCGCTTCCGCCGGTGCTCGCGCTCGCTCGGCCCGGCTGGGAGGCGCTCGTCCTCGTCAAGCCTCAATTCGAGGCGGGGCGCGCGAACGTGCCGAAAGGGGTCGTGCGCGACCCCGAAGTGCAACGCGAGGTCCTCGAAAGCGTCATCGAAGCCGCGCGCGAGTGGGGTGCCGAGGCAGCCGGGGTCGTAGACTCAGGACTACCCGGGCCCAAGGGGAACCGGGAGTTCTTCGTCCATCTCGTGAACCGCTCGATCGCCTCCGACCCCGATGACATCGACCGCTGGATCGCCGAAGCCGTCGCTTCGACCTAGGGAAGTCGCCCGCGCGGCGGTCGTCACGCACGGGAAGCCGGAGCAGATCGGTGCCGGGCTCGCGCGCCTGCAGGCGGTGGCCCAGGAGCACGGGGTCGAGCTGCTGATCTCGTCCGACGAGGCGGAGAAGCAGGGCATCGAGGCTGGTGGGGACGCGACGTCCGCCGACATCGCGGTGGTGCTCGGCGGCGACGGAACCGTCCTCCGAGCACTGACCCGTTTCCTCGGGACCGGCGTCCCGGTCGTCGGCGTCAACTTCGGGCGCGTCGGCTTCCTGAGCTCGATGGGCCGTCGCGATCTCGAGGCCGGCCTCGCGCGCGTGTTCGCCGGCGAGTACGAGGTGATCGAGCTCCCGACGCTCGAGGTCGAGCATCCTGCCGGCACAGACCGGGCCGTCAACGACGTCGTCGTGGCTAGCGGCTCGCTCGGGCGCATGATCGAGCTCGAGCTCGCGGTCGGCGGCGAGGAGCTCGGCCGCCAGCCGTGCGACGGGATCATCTGCTCGACCCCGTCCGGCTCGACGGCCTATAACCTCTCGAACGGCGGGCCGGTGCTCGTCTGGGGGCTCGAGGCGATGGCGCTCACCTATGTCGCCGCTCACTCGCTGCGCGCGCGACCGCTCGTAATCCCGCCCGGCGCGGCCGTGATCGTCTGGAACCGCAC
>JBOHBD010000266.1:0-4847 GCA_050698195.1 Gaiellaceae bacterium | reverse complement strand
GTCAAACCCATCCTGGCGCTCAACATCCGCCGGTTCCGGAGGGAGGTGTAGATGACCACCGCGACCGCCACCGCCGAGACCCAGGCGGACGTCCTGGCCGGCGAGCCGGCGTCGGCGAGAATCGTGCGCTTCCTCGGACGCACGCCCGTGTACCTGCTGCTCGCCTTCCTCGGGCTGCTCTGGCTCGTCCCGACGCTGGGTCTCCTGTTCACCTCGCTGCTCGAGCCTGCGGCGATCGGGAGGGCAGGCTGGTGGGAGATCCTCTCGACGCCGAGTCTCGCGACGCTGGACAACTACCGCGACATCTTCGACAACGAGGCGATCACGTCCGCGATCGTGACGACGATCTGGGTCTCGCTCGGAGCGACTTTTCTCCCGATCCTCGTGGCCGCGCTGGCCGCCTACGCGTTCGCCTGGCTCGAGTTCCCGGGCCGCGACTGGCTGTTCCTCGTCGTCGTCGCGCTCCTGGTCGTCCCCATCCAGATGGCGCTGATCCCCATCTTCTCGCTCTACAACGACCTGAAGCTCTTCGACACGATCCTCGGTCTCATCCTCTTCCATACGGCCTTCGGGCTCCCGTTCGCGATCTTCCTGCTCCGGAACTTCTTCATCGGGATCCCGCGGGACCTGCTCGAAGCCGCCCGCATCGACGGCGCCTCGGAGATCAGGATCTTCACGCGCCTGATCCTCCCGCTCGGGTTGCCGGCGATCGCCTCGCTCGCGATCTTCCAGTTTCTCTGGGTCTGGAACGACCTTCTCGTCGCCCTGACGTTCGCGCGCGAGACGCAGCCGATCACGGTCGCGATCTTCTCGCAGATGCGCCAGTTCAGCGCGAACATCGAGCTGATCGCGCCCGCCGCATTCGTGTCGCTCGCGATCCCGCTCGCCGTGTTCTTCGCGTTCCAGCGCTACTTCGTGCAGGGGCTCCTGGCCGGTTCCGTCAAGTAAGGCGGAGTGTCGGTTCGCAGCCGCTGACGATCCGCGGGCGTCGCGTGAACCTTCCAGCATGACCGAGATCCGATTCGCGGTGACATCGACATCGCCTACCGACTCATCGGCGAGGGCCCGATCGATCTCGTCTGCGTCGAGGGCGCTTACACACACCTCGAGATCGAGTGGGAGCTGCCCCAGTTCCGTCGGTACTGTGAGGCACTCGCCGAGCTCACGCGGGTGGTCCTCTTCGACGAGCGAGGCCTCGGCATGTCCGACCGCGTCCGGGCACGACGACGCTCGAGGAGCGCATGGACTACATTCGCGCCGTGATGGACGCGGCCGGCAGCGAGCGAGCGGCGATCATCGGCGAGTCGGAAGGCGGTCCGCTCGCCATGCTCTCGCAGCGGCGCATCCGGAGCGAACGGTGGGGCTCGTTCTCCAGGGAGCCGAGGTCCGACAGCGGAGAGACGAGGACTGGCCGTGGGGGGAGGCGGACGAGGACGAGTTCGAGGCGTACATCGCCGCGTTGCCCGAGAGATGGGAGGGCAAGGTGGCCGGGATCGCCGTGATCATCGGAGCGCGGGTGGCGGCGCACGCGGGTGCGGGCGACGTTCTCGTCTCCGGCACCGTCAAGGACCTCGTCGCGGGCTCCGGCCTCGAGTTCGAGGACCGCGGCATGACGGCCCTCGAGGGCGTTCCCGGGGAATGGCGGCTCTTCGCCGCCGTTGTCTAACGCCCTCTCCGCCTCGGACGCGTGAGGGTGAAGGCCGTCTCGACGAGGGTGAGGTGGGTGAACGCCTGCGGGAAGTTGCCGACCAGCCGCCCGCTCTCCGGGTCGTACTCCTCCGAGATCAGGCCGAGATCGTTGCGGAGGGAGAGCAGGCGCTCGAAGAGCTCGACCGCCTCCTTCCGCCGCCCTTGCCGCGCGAGCACGGCGGCGAGCCAGAACGAGCAGGGCAGGAACACGCCTTCGCCCGGAGGCAGCCCGTCGACGCCGACGTTCTCCACGTCTGCCCGGTAGCGCTCGACGAAGCCGTCGCGGAGCAACTCCCGCTGAATCGCCGCCACGGTGCGGACGACTCGCTCGTCGGTCGCCGGCAGGAAGCCGACGAGTGGGATCAGGAGCAGGCTCGCGTCGAGCCGGTCCGACCCGTAGAACTGGACGAACGCGCCGCGCTCGGCGTTGTATCCCTCGCGCAGGACATCCTCGCGAATGGCGTCCCGAGCCGCGCGCCACCGGTCGACGGGCCCCTCACGGCCGAGCTTCTCGATCGTCTTCACCGCACGGTCGAACGCGACCCAGGCCATGACCTTGGAGTGCGTGAACTGGCGGCGTGGCCCGCGCACCTCCCAGATTCCCTCGTCGGGCTCCTGCCAGTTCGACTCGAGCCACTCGAACGTCTTCGATGCGAGCGCCCACGCCTCGTCCGACGCCTCGAGGCCCTGCCGGCGCGAGTGGTACAGCGCGTCGACGATCTCGCCGTAGACATCGAGCTGGAGCTGGTTCGACGCGTCGTTCCCGACCCTCACCGGTCGCGAGCCCTCGTAGCCGGCGAGCCACGGCAGCTCGAGCTCCGTGAGACGCCGTTCGCCGGCGACGCCGTACATGATCTGGACGTCCTGCGGGGACCCCGCGATCGCGCGCAGGAGCCAGTCGCGCCACGCGCGGGCCTCCTCGATGTAGCCCGCTCGCACGAGTGCGAGCAGCGTGAGCGTTGCGTCGCGCAGCCAGCAGTAGCGGTAGTCCCAGTTGCGAACACCCCCCAGCGCCTCCGGCAGCGAGGTCGTCGGCGCCGCGACGATGCCCCCGGTCGGACCGTAGGTCAGCGCTTTCAGCGTCAGCAGCGACCGGCGCACAGCGTCGTGCCACTTCCCGGCGAAGCTGCAGCGCCTCGACCAGTCTTCCCAGAACGCGACGGTGTCGGACAGCGCCTTCTCGGCGTCGATCGCCTCCGGCAGCGGCTGGTGGGAGAGGAACCAGGTGAGCACGAAGGGGATGCGCTCTCCGGCGCGGACCGTGAACTCGGCATGTGTCTTCAGGTCCCGCCCCTCGAGCTCGACCGGCGTGTGCACGGTCACCGCGTCGGGGCCCGCGATGCCGACGAGCGTGCCGTCGAGGTTTCGCACCCACGGGATGATCGACCCGTAGTCGAATCTGAGCGCGAGCTCCATCCGCATCTCCACCGCCCCGTCCACCCCTTCGACGATGCGGACGAGGTCGGGAGCCGTGCCGCGAGGCGGCATGAAGTCGATCAGGCGCACCGTCCCCGACGGCGTCTCGAGATCGGTCTCGAGAACGAGCGTGTCGTCCCGGTAGCGGCGTCCGGGTGAGCTGAACTCGCCCGCCGGCTGGATCGTCCAGTGGCCGTTCTCCGCGTCCCCGAGGAGCGCCGCGAAGATCGCGCCCGAGTCGAATCGCGGTAGGCAGAGCCAGTCGATGCAGCCGTGGCGGCTGACGAGCGCAACCGTCTGGAGGTCGCCGATCATCCCGTAGTCCTCGATCCGTCCCGCCATCGCCACTCAGTCCTCCAGGAAGGTCGCCAACCGGCGGAACCGCTTTCGCGCGGCGGTGTCGAAGGCATGTCGATAGTCGGCAGCCGTGCGCTCGTCGAGGGAGGCAGCGTAGACCTCTCGGAGCTCGAACAGGCGCTCGCCGATCGCGTCCACCACGAGCTGGTAGTCGCCGTAGAGCTCTTCGCTGTCCTCCCGGCCCGCGTTCGTCCAGACCGCATCGGCTTCCTCGCCCTCGGCGAGAAGCTCCGCCTCGTCGAGCGCGAACAGATCGAGCTGTCGCCGGACGAGCTCGTGAAAGCGGCCCCGGCCGAGCCTCACACGAGCTCCCGGTACAGCTCGAGGTGCGCGGCGGCGGACGCCTCCCAGGTGAGCTCTTCCCGCGCCGCTTCAGCACCGCGACGCGCAGCGGCGAGCGCGTCCTGGTCCCCGAGCAGGCGCTCGAGCGCGAGGGCCAACCCTCCGACGTTCCCTGGCTCGACGACGGCTCCGGCACCGAACCGGCCGACGACCTCCCCGAGGCCGCCGACGTCGTAGACGATCGCCGGGAGCCCCGCTCCGAGCGCCTGGAGCAGCGCGCCGGAGAGATCGATCTCGGCTCGGTACGGGAAGAGCGCGACGGTCGCCTCCGTGAGCGCGCGCCTGATCTCGTCGTCCGGCAGGAAGCCCAGCCTCCATTCGGCCCGGTCGCCCGCCCTCTCGCGGAGGCCGTCGAGCGGGATCCGCGGATCGCCTGCGACGAGCAGCCTGGCTCCGTCGACGCGGAGAAGCGCCTCGACCGCGTCCTCGGTTCCCTTGTACGGACGGATCAGCCCGAAGACGAGGGCGGTGCGACCGTCGTCGGCGCGAGCGACGTCGGAGCGGAAGGCCGGGTGCGGTATCACGCGCAGGCGCTCGTCGGGGACCCCGAATGCCGAGAGTGACGTCCGGCCGCGCTCCGAGTGCACGACGACGCGGTCGCAGCGATCGAAGAGCGTCGTCCAGACCCGCGTCCTGCCCGCGGTGCGTCGTGGGAGGATGTCGTGCGCGGTGAAGACGACCGGCGAGCGAGGGCGAAAGAGCCAGCGGTCGGCCTCCGGCGCCCCGAACCACTGCACGTGCAGCACGTCCGGCTTCAGCGTCGCGAGCTGCGCCATTCCGAGCGGGTGCTCGAGCGCCTTCACGACCAGGCGCAGCCTCGACGACCCCATCCGCGACGAGAGCGGGTAGAACCACTCGCGCGCGAGGTACCCGTTCGGGCTTGCGACCTCTCCGAACCGGAAGCGCGAGGTCACGAGCTCGACGTCGGCTCCCGCGCGTGCGAGCGCCCGGGCGAGGGAGCGGTCGTAAGGTGGGGTATAGGCGGGAGGGTCGGCGAGGACGACGCGCATGCGGCGAAACGTTAGATCGTCGCGAGTCAGAAT
>JBOHBD010000265.1:0-5670 GCA_050698195.1 Gaiellaceae bacterium | reverse complement strand
CGGGCTCGAAGAAGGGTGCGATCACGAAGCACCTGAAGAGGATCCAGGAAGAGCTCCTGTCCGGTGCCGAGCTGTCCGAGGAGGACGCCGCGCTCGTCGCCGACGTCGAGAAGAAGAACCTCGAGCGTGCACGCGACGTTGGCGGCGGCCTGCTCGGCGACGTCCTCGCGACCGTCGATCCGGAGTCGGAGTCGGCCGACATGCGCGAGCTCGCGTACGACCTGTGCCTGATCGAGGGTACGAAGAAGGAGGACCTCGACGCGATCAGCCAGTGGGCGCTGAAGGTCCGCGAGATGGTCGCGGACATGGAGATGCGCCGCGAGGACACGCGCGAGGCCGCGGTCGAGGCGGTTCGTCGCCTCGAGCAGACGTGGGTGCTGTTCAAGGAGCTCGAGCCGAAGATGATCGTCGGCGACGAGCAGATCTTCCGCGAGCTCAAGGATCGCTTCGGCTCTCCGTACGGCTTCGGGATCTACTTCCGCGGCGGCATGGGCGCCGAGGCAGTCCGCGACCTGCTCCGCGACCTCGACCTCGAGCAGGAGTCCCTGTCGCTGCGCGAGACCATCAAGACGTCGAAGGGCCAGAAGCAGCAGCGCGCGATCAAGCGGCTCAAGGTCGTCGAGGCGTTCATCAAGTCGGGGAACAAGCCCGAGTGGATGATCCTCGAGGCGCTTCCGGTGATCCCGCCGGAGCTGCGGCCGATGGTGCAGCTCGACGGCGGCCGTTTCGCGACGAGCGACCTCAACGACCTCTACCGGCGGGTCATCAACCGCAACAACCGCCTGAAGCGGCTGCTCGATCTCGGCGCCCCCGAGATCATCGTCAACAACGAGAAGCGCATGCTCCAGGAGGCCGTCGACGCGCTCTTCGACAACGGCCGCCGCGGCCGCGCCGTGACGGGCCCCGGCAACCGCCCGCTCAAGTCGCTCAGCGACATGCTGAAGGGCAAGCAGGGCCGGTTCCGGCAGAACCTGCTCGGCAAGCGCGTCGACTACTCGGGCCGGTCGGTGATCGTGGCCGGGCCGAACCTGAAGCTGCATCAGTGCGGGCTGCCGAAGCTGATGGCGCTCGAGCTCTTCAAGCCGTTCATCATGAGCAGGCTCGTCGAGCGCAAGGCCGTTCAGAACATCAAGGCGGCGAAGAAGATGGTCGAGTCGATGATCCCCGAGGTGTGGGACGTCCTCGAGGAGGTCATCGCCGAGCATCCGGTGCTTCTGAACCGGGCGCCGACGCTGCATCGTCTCGGTATCCAGGCGTTCGAGCCCGTGCTCGTCGAGGGCAAGGCCATCCAGGTTCATCCGCTCGTGTGTCACGCGTTCAACGCGGACTTCGACGGCGACCAGATGGCCGTGCACCTGCCGCTGTCAGCGGAGGCACAGGCGGAAGCCCGCGTGCTGATGCTGTCGGCGAACAACATCCTCTCGCCCGCCAGCGGACGGCCGCTTGCGACGCCGACGCAGGACATGGTGCTCGGCGCGTACTTCCTCACCTACTGCGAGTACGACCTCGACGCGACGACGCCCGCCGCCCTGGCGAAGAAGCTCAAGCGGAACGGGCTTCCGCGCTTCCGTACCGAGGAGGACGTCGAGTTCGCGGTCGACTCGGAGCAGGTGCGCTTCCAGGATCCCGTCGAGTACGAGTGGAACGGCGAGCGCCTGCTGACGACGCCGGGCCGCGTCATCTTCAACACAGAGGTGGAGCGGGCCCTCGACGAGGCCACCGGCGGCGAGTTCGAGGACCATCCGTTCCTCAATCGCACGCTCACCAAGCGCGAGCTCGACACGTTCATCGGCGATCTCGTCGAGCGCTACGGCCCGAACACGATCGCGGCCGCCCTCGACGTGATCAAGTCGCTGACCTTCCGGTTCGCGACCCGGGCGGGCATCACGATCTCGAAGAACGACATCGTGATCCCGGACGACAAGGAGGCGATCCTCGCCGGCTTCGAGGACGAGGTGGCCAAGGTCGGGCGCGAGTACGACCGCGGTCTCATGACCGAGGAGGAGCGCCACGAGCGCATCGTCGCGATCTGGACCGAGGCGACGGACGTCGTCGCCGATCGCATGATGGCGAACCTCTCCCCGACGAACCCGATCTACATGATGGCCAACTCGGGGGCCCGCGGATCCTTCAACCAGATCCGCCAGCTCGCGGGCATGCGAGGCCTGATGGCCGATCCGAAGGGCGAGATCATCGCCCGGCCGATCAAGGCCAACTTCATGGAGGGTCTGACCGTGCTCGAGTACTTCATCTCGACGCACGGCGCCCGCAAGGGCCTCGCCGACACGGCGCTGCGGACGGCCGACTCGGGGTACCTCACACGCCGTCTCGTCGACGTCTCCCAGGACGTCATCGTGCGCGAGGAGGACTGTAAGACCGAGGACCACATCGACGTGCCGCTCATCCTCGACGAGTCACCGAACAAGAGCCTGGCCGGCCGCGTCGCTGCGGTGGACGTCATGAAGCCGATCAAGGACGGCAAGCCGGGCAAGACCGTTGTCATCGAGAAGGGCGCCGAGATCACGATGAGCGGCCTGCGCAAGCTCGTGGCCGAGTTCGGCGAGTACGCCGAGACGGCGTCGATTCCCGTGCGGTCGGTTCTCAAGTGCCGGAGCGAGTACGGGCTCTGCCGCCGCTGCTACGGCACGTTCCTCGCGACGGGCGGGCCGGCCGAGATCGGAGACGCGGTGGGGATCATCGCCGCGCAGTCGATCGGCGAGCCGGGGACCCAGCTCACGATGCGGACGTTCCACACGGGCGGAGTCGCCGGAGCTGACATCACCCACGGCCTCCCGCGTGTCGTCGAGATCTTCGAGGCACGCAACCCGAAGGGCGCCGCGACGCTCGCCGACATCGCGGGCAAGGTCGACATCGACGCCTCCGAGCGCACGATCAAGGTCACGATCACCCCGACCACCCTCGACGACAAGGGTGAGCTGCCCGACGCGAAGGAGTACTCCTTCCCACGCCGGACGCGGCTCCGCGTCACGAAGGGCAGCACGGTCGAGCTCGGCGACGCTCTCAACGAGGGCTCGCTCAACCCGGCCGACCTGTTGATGCTGAAGGGTGCGACTCCGACCGAGCTCTACCTCGTCGGCGAGGTGCAGAAGGTCTACAAGTCGCAGGGCGTCGAGATCCACGACAAGCACATCGAGCTCATCGTTCGCCAGATGCTGAAGAAGGTCCGCGTCGAGAGCGCGGGTGACACGGCGCTCCTGCCCGGACAGCTGGTCGACCGAGTGCAGCTCGAGCGCGAGAACGTACGGGTCAAGAAGGAGAAGGGTGAGCAGGCGACCTTCGAGCCGATCATCCTCGGCATCACGAAGGCGTCCCTCGCGACCGAGTCGTTCCTCTCGGCGGCGTCCTTCCAGGAGACGACGAAGGTGCTCACGGACGCCGCGATCGAGGGCAAGACCGACCGTCTGCACGGGCTCAAGGAGAACGTCATCATCGGCAAGCTCATCCCGGCTGCGACGGGCCTCAAGCAGTACCGCCAGATAGCGATCGAGCCGACGGAGCCGCTTCCGGTGACGTTCGCACGGCCCGAGGCAGAGGCGGAGCTGCTCGCCGCGCTGGAGGAGATCGAGGAGGGCGACTTCGACCTCGATGCCCTCGGCCTCTCGTTCGAGGAGGAGCTCCCCGTCGACGGCGACGGAGAAGCCGCCGCCGAGCTCGAGCCGCCGGCGGACGAGGAGTAAGCGCCGACGAGCTGGGGTCTGGCTGAGGCCCAGACCCCAGCTCGGGCGCGAGGGGTCTGGCTTCGGCCAGGCCCGTTTCCTTTTTCGTCACGACT
This sequence comes from Gaiellaceae bacterium, assembly GCA_050698195.1. Classification (GTDB taxonomy): domain Bacteria; phylum Actinomycetota; class Thermoleophilia; order Gaiellales; family Gaiellaceae; genus GMQP-bins7. Next base: position 1,877 of record JBOHBD010000265.1, on the reverse strand, counting down.
TTGTGCTACCTGTCTGGGCCGTGAGAAGGCTGCAGCTCGCGCTCGCCGCTTCGATTCTCACCCTGCTCGCGCTCCCCGCGGCAGGCGCCACGGCGCTCTCTTGCGGCCTTCCCGAGACGCAGCCGGTCTGGATCGACTTCGCCGACGGCTCTGTCTCGTTCTGGCGCGACCGCTTCGCTCGACCGGGCGTCGTGGTTGCCACGGGTGGCCCCCGGCTTGCCGCCGAGGCACGCGCCGCCGGTGCGGCGACCGTGCATTGGGACATGCACCTCCGCAAGCGGGTCGGGACGCCGTCGGAGCCCGCGGACGCCGCTCTGATGGAGCGCCGGGCGGACTCGCTCTTCGAGTACGCCGTCTCGGTCTCCGGGTGCCAGCAGCCGCTGATCGCGCTGAACGAACTGTGGGGCGCGTCGCTGCCGACACCGCTGACGCCCACGGCCGAGCGGTACCGGGCCAACGTCCTCCGCTTCGTGAGCCGGCTCGCCGAGCGGGGCGCGCGCCCCGCGCTGCTCGTCTCGAGCGAGCCCTTCATCGGGGGCGAGGCGGCCGAATGGTGGCGATCCGTCGGTCAGGTCACCGATCTCGTTCTCGAGAACTACGCCAACGCGAACCTCATCTGGCGCGACGGTGCCGTCGACGGATCGCGGCGGCTGCGGACGCGTCATCGGAAGTCGGCTGCGAAGCTGCTCGCAGTCGGCGTTCCCGCGGCACGGATCGGGCTCATGATCGGGTTCCAGACCGGGCTTGGGGTGGGCGGGCGGGAAGGGCTCGAGCCGCGTTCCCGCTGGTTCGACGTCGCGAAGTGGCACGCGTTCGCCGCGGGGCAGGTCGCGCGCGAGCTCGGCCTCGCGCACGTCTGGTCGTGGGGTTGGGCGCAGCGCAACGAGCGTTCCAACGACCCGGACAAGACCTACGCCGCCTGTGTGTGGCTCTGGGCGCGTGATCCGAGTCTGTGCGACGCTCCAGGGACCCTCGCCGAGGAATTCGACGCGGATCGGCGTGCGGGCCAGATCGACCTGCCGGACGGCGTTCGCTGCGTCTACGGTGACACGCCGCTGACGGCCTCCGGAGTCGCCGCTCTGGCGAAGGTCACCGGCGACCCGGAGCTTGCGCTGACCGCGCTCGTCGTGCGGGCAGTTGCGCGTGAGCGAACCGACGTCAGCCCGACGGCGGTGCTCGCCGTCGAGGCGCGAATCGTCGCATCGCGCTTCGGCGGGAGCCGCGCGGCCTACCAGGCGGCGCTGGCCGACGCGGGTGCGAGTCTGGCCGTCGCGCGAGGAATCTTGGGCGACGAGCTCCGCCGCTTCGAGATCTCGCGAAGGTTGCCGGCAGCCCGTCCGACCGCGGCCGACGTGCTGCGGTTCAGAACGACCCATGCCCACGTACTCGCGCGCCGGGTCGTCGTCTCCCCCGCACCGAGCTGGCTGCCCGACGGGAGCGGTCTCGCCGTCGCCACCTCGGCACCCGACGCGGTGTTCCATATCCGCTCGAGGCGTGCGGTCAAGCTGCGCACCGCCGAAGGGGTGTTCACGGTGCGGGCGCTCGAGGAGACGACGGCGCTCGGGGCCGTCTCGCTCCGAGTCGCCCGACCGGCCATCGTTCGCGAGCTCCAGAGCGAGCTCCGCGCAGACGTGTACGTGGCGTGGTCGATCCGGCGGCAGAAGGCCGCGGAGAGCCGGCTCGTGTGCGAGCGCGACCGCCTGCCCGAGCTCGGAGTCGTGTCCCTGACGAGCTTCGCGCCGTTCCTGTCGCTGCACGAGGCGAGCATGCCCCGTGAGTTCGCCGGCCCATAGGAGGGCTTGGCGGAACGGGCCTCGTCGCAGGGGTGCCGCTGGTCGGCGCGAGGCAAGGACGCAGGGAGCGCCCATACCTGAGGT
>JBOHBD010000264.1:0-11615 GCA_050698195.1 Gaiellaceae bacterium | reverse complement strand
GCGTTCGAGGGCCCGTTCGACCTGCTCCTCACGCTCCTGCTCAAGGAAGCTCTCGAGCCACGCGAGGTCGACGTCGCCGGAATCGTCCTCGCTTTCGTCGAGCTCCTGTCGGACCGCGACGAGATCGATCTCGACGCGTGCGGCGAGTTCCTCGTCCTCGTGTCCGCGCTCCTTGAGCTCAAGGCGCGCTCGCTCTTCCCGGAGGAGGCCGCCGAGCTCGACGATCTCGAGCCGGAAGAGGCCGCCGAGGAGCTGGCACGGCGGCTCGCCGAGTATCGGCGGATGAAGGAGGCTGCGGTCTGGCTCGCCGAGCGCCTCGCCTCCGAGCGCGATCGCTGGTTCCGCCTCGGACCGGCGGCGCTCGCCCCTCGGCCCGAGCGGCGACTCGCCCCACAGGAGCCGTCGGCCCTGGCCGGCGCGCTGCGGGGACTGGCCGTGCCGCCGCCACAGGTCTCCCTGAGCCACATGGCGCTTCGGTTCCCGCCCGTGTCGCAGTTCGTCGAGAGGTTTCGCTCGCTCCTCGCGCGCCGCCGCCGCTTCGACTTCGACTCGGAGGTCCGCGCGCTCACGCGCGTGGAGCAGGCCGTCGCCTTCCTCGCGCTGCTCGAGCTCCGCAAGTCCGGCGAGATCGCTCTCAGCCAACCCGCGCCCTTCGCTCCGATAAGGATCTCGAGAGCCGACAGCGAAAGGATTCCCACGTGGACAGCACGCTCCGCCTGATCGCCGCCAACCCCGTCGACCAGCTCGCCCGTACGGTCGAGGCGCTTCTCGTCGTCGCATCCGCGCCGCTCTCGGTGGACGATCTCGCCGATGCCGCCGAGGACGACTCAGAGCGCATCGAGACCGCGCTCGGCCTCCTCCGCGAGCGCTACAGCGAAAGGAGGAGCGGCATCGTGCTCGAGGCGGTCGCCGGTGGGTACGCATTCCGCGCCAGCCGGGAGGCCTCGGAAGCGTGTGCACGGCTCTTCGAGCGCCCGGTCGAGCGCGGTCTCTCACGGGCTGCGCTCGAGACGCTCGCCGTCGTCGCGTACCTCGGGCCCTGCTCGCGCCCGGAGATCGCGCGCATTCGCGGCGTTGCCGCCGACTCCGCGGTCGCGAGCCTCGTCGAGCGAGGATTGATCGCTGAGGCAGGGCGCGAGAGCGGTCCCGGGGGCGCCGTTCGCTACCGGACGACGCCGCTCTTCGAGCGTGTGTTCGGGCTCGAGAGCCTCGCCGCGCTGCCGCGTCTCGACGAGCTCGGTGCGGACGCGGAGCAGTTGCGCGAGCGCTTGCTCGACGTCGCCTCCGCGCGCGCGTCCTAGCCTCCTAGATCGCCCAGGAGCTCTCGCGCAGGACGGGGACGACGTCCCCCTCGCTCGTGATCCCGTCGACCGCGAGCTCGGGGCCCCCGATCATGAAGTCGATGTGGACGCGGCTCCTGTTGATCCGCTTCCTGTCGACGACGTCTTCGACAGGATGGTCGTAGCCGTTCCCGAGCGCGATGTGCGTCGCTGCGTTCTCGTCGATCAGCGTGTCGAAGAACACCGTCTCGAGGGGGCCGATGCGTCCCTCCCCGTCGACGAGTGCGACCTCCCCGAGCCGCGCGGCCCCGTCGTCCGACGAGGCGGCGGCGCGTAGCGCATCCCCGCCCTGCGCGGCGTCGATCGCCACGGCTCGCCCGCCCGAGAACTCGACGCGGATGCCCGAGATCACGGATCCTGCGAGCTCGAGCGGCATCGTGGCGGTCACGTAGCCGTCGACGCGCTCGGGATCGGGAGTCGTGAACGTCTCCTCGGTCGGGAGGTTCGGGAAGTGCCGCGTTCCGTCGACGGTCTCGATGTCACCTGCCTGCCAGCTGGCGGACGGAAGCAGGCCGATCGTGAGATCCGTCCCCGGCCCGTGCAACCGGAGTGCGTCGAAGCGCCGCTCGGTGAGGCGAGCGGCGTGGTTCTTCAGGACGGCCGTGCGATCGATCCACGCGCCCGGCGCGTCGCCGGAGTCGAGACGGCAGATGTGCGCAACGGCCTTCCACAGTCGCTCGTACGCCTCGTCCCGCTCGAGGTCCGGATACACCGCCTCGGCCCAGGACGGCGTCGGCGCCGGGACGATGGTCCAGCTCGTCGTCATCCGGTTGACGACCTCGCCGGTCTCCGGCAGGTAGGGGAGGAGGTCCCGTCCCGCACGCGCGGGATCGACGCCCTCGAGAGCTCGGGGGGCGTGCGGGCCGGAGAGCGAGATCCGGGCGGCGTGCTCGTCGGAGAGGTGAAGGAGGCGCTGCGACATCCACGGGGGGACGTAGTCGAGCGTGTCCTCGGCTGCGTGCGTGAGCCGCTCGCGCTTCACCCACTGATCGAAGTAGACGACGTCGACGTACCTCGCCCCGCGCCGGTATGCGGCACGCGCGATCTTCCGGGCGAGACCTTCTTTCCCGATGTAGCTCGTCACCCCGACGAGCTGACCCGGCTGCACGTTCGCGCCGAAGACGGCGAGCTCGGCGAGCTTGTCCGTCCACTCCTCGATCTGACGCACCGGCGGCACCCTACCCGCGCGAGAATGGCGCGGTGAGGCTGAACGCGTTTCTCGCCCGCGCGGGCGTCGCCTCACGACGACGCGCCGACGAGCTGATCGCCGCGGGGCGCGTGCGGGTGAACGGCGAGCCCGGGGAGCTGAACACGGTCGTCGGACGGCGAGACGTCGTTCAGGTGGACGGCCGCCGCGTCGAGCCGCAACGGCTCGCGTACGTCCTCCTGCACAAGCCGCTCGGCGTCGTGACGACGGCACGCGACCCGCACGGTCGCCCGACGGTGGTCGGGCTCGTCGCGCACGATGCGCGCGTCGTGCCCGTCGGTCGCCTCGACGTCGACACGACCGGCGCGCTCCTCCTGACGAACGACGGCCCGCTGGCGCACCGGCTCGCCCATCCGCGCTACGGCGTCGAGAAGATCTACGAAGCCGAGGTGGAGGGTGACCCGGGCGGGGAGGCGTTACGCGTGCTCAGGGAGGGCGTGGAGCTCGACGACGGCCGGACCGCGCCGGCGCGCGCCCGTGTGCTCCACCGCGGACCAGGGTCCGCTCTGCTCGAGCTGACACTGCACGAGGGGCGCAAGCACCAGGTCAAGCGGATGTGCGAGGCGGTCGGCCACCCGGTACGCCGCCTTCACCGCAGCGGCTACGCGGGGATCGACCTGCGCGGCCTCGAGCCGGGGGAGTGGCGGGAGCTCGCTGCCGCCGAGGTCGCCGCGCTTCACTCGCTGGCCGGATTTCCAACGGGCTCGAACCGCGCCAAGTAACAGTCGGTTCACTCGGCTGCGCTGCCTCCGGCCGGGCGCGTGCGGGACGAAGCAGTCTACGGTCGGGCGAAGCCCATTCGCTCGTACATCGTCTCCAGGGTCGGCGCGGCCGCCGCCCGTGCCTTCTCAGCGCCGAGCGCAAGGGTCCGGTGGAGCTCGCCCGGGTCGTCCCGCAGCTCCCTGAAGCGGTCCTGGAAAGGCTCGAGCAGCGCGACGACCGAGTCGGCGACCTCCTGCTTGAACGCTCCGTACCCCTGGCCGTCGTAACGTGCTTCGATCGCGGCGATCGAGTCACCAGTGGCGACGGACATGATCTCGATCAGGTTCGACACGCCCGGCTTGTCAGGGGCGTGGACGATCTCCCGACCGGAGTCGGTCACCGCGGTCTTGAACTTCCGCCGGATCGTGTCCGGCGTGTCGAGCACGTAGATGGTTCCCTGCTCGGTCCCGCCCGTCGTGGACATCTTCTTCTCGGGCTCTTGGAGGTCCATGACCTTCGCCCCGGTCTCCGGGTAGACGCCGCGGGGGAGCGTGAACGTCTCCCCGAAGCGCGAGTTGAACCTCTCCGCGATGTCGCGTGTGAGCTCCACGTGCTGGCGCTGGTCGACCCCGACGGGGACGATGTCGGTCTGGTAGAGCAGGATGTCCCCCGCCTGGAGCACGGGGTAGACGAAGAGCGCCGCCGAGACGAACTGCTGCGTGTCGGACTTCTCCTTGAACTGCGTCATCCGGCGGAGCTCGCCGAAGCTCGTGACCGACGACAGCAGCCAGCTCGCCTCGGCGTGCGCCGTGACCTGGCTCTGCGCGAAGATCGTCGACCGCTCGGGATCGAGCCCGGTTGCGATCAGGATCGCCAGCAGGTCGAGCGTTCGCTCGCGGAGGTCGAGCGGGTCGTAGGCGACGCTGATCGAATGGAGGTCGACGATGCAGAAGAAGGCCTCGCCCTGCTCCTGCGTCTGCGCGTACTGGCGAAAGCCGCCCGCGTAGTTCCCGAGGTGCTTGGCCCCTGTCGGTTGGATGCCCGAGAAAATCTTCATCTTCGTCCTTTCGGTCGCCCTGGCGCGACCGGCCGGCACACTAGGTCACGGGGTCGCGCGGGTCCACGTCGTCGGTCACGCAGCCGAAGCGCGCCAGAAGAGCCTCAGACGATGAAGTCCGCGCATACGCGGCATTCTCGCCGTTGCGACGGGTGGCGTCAAAACCGGGTGCAACTACACTCATCGCCATGGAGGTCACCGGCTCGTCCGAGCTGCTCGCCTACCGGCTCGTCGGCCGGGAGCTCACCCCCGACTCGACCGTCATCGAAGTCCGTGGGCGACGAATCGGGGACGGTTTCTTCGGGCTGATCGCGGGGCCGTGCACGGTCGAGACCAGGGAGCAGACCCTCGAGACCGCGCGGGCGGTGAATGCCGCCGGGGCGACGGTGCTCCGAGGCGGGGCGTTCAAGCCGCGCACGTCGCCCTACGCGTTCCAGGGGCTCGGCGCGAAAGGCCTCGAGATCCTCGCCGAGGCGCGGGAGGAGACCGGGCTTCCGATCGTCACCGAGCTCCTCGACCCTCGCGACGTCGAAGCGGTCGCGGAGGTCACGGACGTGATCCAGATCGGCGCGCGCAACATGCAGAACTTCAACCTCCTCGCCGAGGTCGGCCGCGTGCCGCTCCCCGTCCTGCTCAAGCGGGCTCCGTCCGCGACCGTCGAGGAGCTCTTGATGGCTGCGGAGTACGTCGCGAAGGAGGGCAACGAGCGCGTGCTTCTCTGCGAGCGGGGGATCAAGACATTCGAGCGCTCGACCCGATTCACGCTCGACCTGTCGGCGGTGCCGGTGCTGAAGCGTGAGACGCATCTGCCGGTGATCGTCGACCCGTCGCATGCAGCGGGCAGGAGCGACCTCGTCCTCCCGCTCGCGCGAGCCGCGGTCGCGGCCGGCGCGGACGGCGTCATGGTCGAGGTGCACCCGCAACCCGAGGATGCGCTGTGCGACGGCCCGCAGCAGATCCGTGTGGGTGAGTTCGCCCGGTTCGCGGACGAGATCCGCACGCTCGTCGCCCTCATGGGCAAGACCATTGGCTGAGAGCGTGCGGGACAGACTTCAGGCTGTTCGCCACCCGGCTTCCTGATGCGCGTCGAGCCCGTGCCCGCTCTCGTCGGGCACGTCGCCGTGCCGGGCGACAAGTCGATCTCGCATCGCGCCGTCCTGATCGGCTCCATCTGCGAAGGCGACACGCGCGTCGCCGGCTTCGGGCGCTCGGCCGACACCGAGGCGACCATCGCAGCCGTCCGCATGCTCGGCTGCGAGGTCGAGGAGCACGACGTCGACACGCTCACGGTCCGCGGCGCGGGGCTCCATGGGCTTCGCCCGCCCCAGTCGGCGATCGAGTGCGGAAACGCGGGCACCCTGATGCGCCTCCTGGCGGGGATCCTCGCCGGCCAGCGCGGGAGGTACGAGCTCATCGGGGATGCGTCGCTCTCCGCCCGGCCGATGGAGCGGGTCGCCGAGCCCCTGCGCCGGATGGGCGCGCAGGTCGAGACGGCTGAGGGGCACGCGCCCCTGGTCGTCGAAGGATCGTCGCTCACGGCGATCGACTACGAGCTCCCCGTCGCCTCTGCGCAGGTGAAGTCGGCGGTGCTCCTGGCCGGCGTCCTCGCGGCGGGAGAGACGACGGTCGTCGAGCCCCTTCCGACCCGCGACCATACCGAGCGCCTGCTCGAGCGAGCAGGGGCGGCGGTCCAGCGCCGGCCGAGGAGCGTCTCGGTGTCCGGAGCCGACCGTCTCGAGCTCGGAGAGGTCGAGGTTCCCGGGGACTTCTCCTCCGCCGCTCCGCTCCTGGTGGCGGCGGCGATCGTTCCCGGCTCCGAGCTGACGGTGCACGGGGTCGGCCTCAACCCCCGCCGGACGGGACTTCTCGACGTCCTCGAGCGGATGGGAGCGCGGATCGCCGTCTACAACCGGCGGCGGATCGGCGGCGAGCCGGCCGGCGACGTCGAGCTGCGGGCGTCCGAGCTGGTCGCCGCGACGGTCTCTCGCGAGGAGGTCCCGACCCTCGTCGACGAGCTCCCCCTCTTCGCGCTCGCCGCGTGCCACGCACGCGGCGACAGCGTCGTTCGAGGAGCCGCTGAGCTGCGCCTCAAGGAGTCGGACCGGATCGAAGCCGTCGTCGAGGAGCTGCGCCGGCTCGGGGCCCACATCCGCGCCGCCCCGGACGGGTTCCGGATTCGTGGGGTGCCGGCGCGGCTGCGGGGCGGCGCGTTCGACGCGCGTGGCGACCACCGCCTGGCGATGCTCGGTGCCGTCGCAGGCGTGTCCTCGCGCGAAGGCGTCGAGCTCCGAGGGGGCGACGCCGTCGAGGCGAGCTTCCCCGGCTTCTTCGGGGTCCTCGCGCAGCTCGAGGCCACCTCGGGTTGAATCGGGCCATGATCGTGGCGATCGACGGCCCTGCCGGGTCCGGGAAGAGCACGGTCGCGCGCGCGCTCGCCCGGCGTCTCGGGTTTCGCTACCTCGACACCGGCGCGATGTACCGGGCGTTGACGTGGCTCGCGGTGCGAGACGGGCTCGAGCTCGAGGACGGGATCGCTCTCGCGGCGCTCGCGCGGGATCACGCCGTCTCGTTCGACTCGGAGGGCCGCGTCGAGATCGCCGGCGAGGACGTGTCCGTGCCGATCCGAGACGCCGAGATCGACCGCCTGGTTCCGATCGTCGCACGACATCCGGAGGTGCGAGAGGTCATGCGCGAGCGACAACGGGCGCTCGGCGCGGTGGGCAACGTGGTGATCGAGGGGCGCGACATCGGCTCCGTCGTCGCGCCGAACGCCGAGGTGAAGGTGTTCCTCGTCGCAGACGCAGACGAGCGCGCCCGCAGGCGCACCGCCGACCGGCCCGGGGTCGGGGCCGATTCGCTGGCTGCCGATCTGCGGCGGCGCGACGAGCGCGATGCCGTGAACACGCAGCCGGCCGACGACGCCGTCCTCCTCGACACGACCGATCTCTCCGTGGACGACGTCGTCGGCCGCATCGCTGCGCTCGTCGAGGGGCGGCGTCGATGAACCGGACCGATCTCGTCTGGGCGGTCGGCCGGCCCACCATCGGGTCTGTGGTCAAGCTCGCCGCTCCGCTGCGTGTGTACGGCGCCGACCGCGTGCCGGAGCGTGGCGGCCTAGTCGTCGCCGCGAACCACTTCAGCTGGCTCGATCCACCCGCCCTCGGCGCCGCGAGCCCTCGCACGCTCTACTACATGGCGAAGATCGAGGCTCACCGGGTGCCGGGTCTCGGACAGCTCATGCGGACGTTCGGCGCGTTCGCGGTCCGGCGCGGGGAGTCCGACCGGGATGCGGTGCGGACGATGCGCCAGATCGTCCGGGACGGGCATGCGCTCGGGATGTTCGCCGAGGGCACGAGGCAGCGCTCCGGCGTTCCCGGGCCGGTGCAGCCGGGCGCGGCGATGGTGGCGATCAACGAGGACGTCCCGGTCGTTCCCGCGGCGATCCACGGAAGCCAGGCGTGGCGGGTCGGGAACTTCGAGCCCGTGTCCGTCGCCTGGGGCGAGCCGATGACGTTCGACGGGCTCCGGCGGGGAGGCAAGGGCTACAGGGAGGCATCGCTCGAGATCGAGCGGAAGCTCCACGAGCTCTGGGAGTGGCTCGTGGAGGTGCACGAGCTCGGCCGCCCCCGAGACGCGACGCCGCCGAGATGACGAGGCCCCGGCGAAGGGCCGAGGTCGACCACGCCGACGTCACTCCGGCCGAGCCCGTCGAGATCGCCGGAACGGTCGCGATCGTCGGCTTCCCCAACGTCGGGAAGTCGACCCTCGTCAACCGTCTGACCGAGACGCGCTCGGCCGTCGTCCACGAGACGCCGGGCGTCACCCGGGATCGCAAGGAGCTGCTCTGCGAGTGGTCGGGGACGACGTTCCGCCTCATCGACACCGGCGGGGTCGATCGCGCCGACACGGGACCGTTCGGGCCCAAGGTCGCCGAGCAGGCACGCCAGGCGATCGAGGAGGCCGACCTCGTGCTGTTCGTCGTCGACGCCAGGGTCGGGGTGACTCCCGGCGACGAGGAGCTGGCGGAGATCCTCCGCGCGTCCCGCCGCCAAGTGCTCGTGCTCGCGAACAAGCTCGACGACCCTCGCCGCGACGCCGAAGCGCTCGAGTTCCACCGACTGGGGCTCGGCGACCCGATTCCGCTCTCGGCGCTCCACGGCCACGGGACCGGCGATCTCCTCGACGAGGTTGTCCGCCGGCTCCCGGGAACGGGCGAGAGGCCGGTCGGTCTCGAGGCGATCAGGGTCGCCATCCTCGGGCGTCCCAACGTCGGCAAGTCGTCGCTCTTGAACGCCCTGCTCGGCCGCGAGCGGGTGATCGTTTCCGAGGTTCCCGGGACGACGCGCGACACGATCGATACCGTGCTTCGCCGCGGTGAGACGACGTACGTGCTCGTCGACACCGCCGGCCTACGCCGCAAGCGGAAGCAGCGGCAGGGGATCGAGTACTACTCCGAGCTGCGGGCGCTCGAGGCCGCCGAGCGCGCGGACGTCGCCGTCTGCCTCGTCGACGCGAGCGAAGGCGTCGTCGAGCAGGATCTCTCCGTCGCCGACGTGGCGCGCAAGGCGGGTTGCGCGACCGTCGTCGCCCTCTCGAAGTGGGACATCGCCGAGGTACGGATCGACGACGTGCGGCCGGACCTCGAGCGGCGCCTTCGCCAGCGCCCGCCGATCCTCGCCGTGTCCGCTGCGACCGGCCGCGGCCTGGAGCGGCTGCTGGACACGATCGAGGACGTCTTCTCGCGCTACGTGGGGAGGATCCCTACCGCGCAGCTGAACCGTGCGCTGCAGCAGCTCCGCGAGGCGCGGCAGCCCCCCGGCCGCCGCGGACGGAGGCTCAACCTCCTGTACGGGACGCAGGTGAGCTCGCGGCCGCCGCGCTTCCGGCTCTTCGTGAACGACCGCGGACTCGTGACGCGCGACTACGGCTACTGGGTCGAGAACGAGCTCCGCAGACGCTTTAGGCTCGAGGGCGTGCCGGTCTCCATCGACTTCGTCACGTCCGAGTGAAGGCGGTCGTCGTCGGCGCGGGCTCGTGGGGGTCGGCGTTCGCGTGTCTCCTGCGCGACCGCGGCCACGAGGTGACCCTCGCCGCGCGCGATCCCGAGCAGGTCGCGGCGATCCGCGAGACGGGCCGGAATCCCCGCTACGTGCGCGAGGCCGATCTGCGCGGGATCGAGGCCGCGACGATCGCCGCCGCGCCCGCCGCGGACGCCGAGCTCGTCGTCGTCGCGGTGCCGAGCCGCGTCTTCGGCGAGGTGGTCGGAGCGCTGCCGGGGCGCTCGCCGATCCTGAGCTTGACGAAGGGCCTCGACCCCGGCTCCGGGGAGCGGCTCTCGTCGCTCGTCCGCGATCGGCCCGTCGCCGTCCTCTCGGGGCCGAACATCGCCGAGGAGATCGTCGGTGGCCTGCCGGCGGCGGCGGTCGTCGCAAGCGAGGACCTCGAGCTCGCGGTGCTCCTCCAGCTCGCGGTCAACTCGACGATCTTCCGCGTCTACGTGAACGAGGACATCGCCGGGGTGGAGCTGTGCGCGGCGGCGAAGAACGTCATCGCGCTCGCGGCTGGCGGAGCCGACGGTCTCGGTCTCGGGGACAACGCAAAAGCGGCGCTCGTGGCGCGCGGGCTTGCCGAGATGCGGCGGCTCGCGGAGGTGGCGGGCGCCCGACCCGACACGTTCGCCGGGCTCGCCGGCATGGGCGACCTCATCGTCACGTGCTGGGCACCGTCGGGGCGCAACCGGCGCGCGGGTGAGCTCATCGCGCGCGGAGCGACGGCGGAGGAGGCGCGCGCGGAGATCGGGATGGTGGTCGAGGGCTTGACGACTGCACCGGTGCTGCGCGATCTCTCGCACCGGCTCGGGATCGAGCTTCCCATCACCGAGGGTGTCTGCGCCGTCCTGGAGGGCGTGCCGCTCACGGACCTCGTCGAGCAGCTGATGCGCCGCGAGCCCACGACCGAGTGAGCGCGCGGGCGTCGGTAGGCTTTCCGGCCATGGCTGCGCGCTCGTTCTCGTTCTCGTCGGAGTCGGTCACCGAAGGCCACCCGGACAAGATCGCCGACCAGATCTCGGACTCGGTCCTCGACGCGGTCATCCGCGACGACCCGAACGGCCGTGTGGCCTGCGAGACCCTGATCACGACCGGGCTCGTCGTCGTCGCCGGGGAGATCACGACGGACACGTACGTCGACGTCCGGGCCGTCGTTCGCGATCGGATCGCCGAGATCGGCTACACGCGCGCGAAGTACGGCTTCGACTTCGAGACCTGTGGAGTCGTCGTCGCCATCGACGAGCAGTCGGCAGACATCGCCCGCGGTGTCGACCAGTCGTACGAGGCACAGCACGGGGACACGGATCCGCTCGATCTCGTCGGAGCGGGCGACCAGGGGATGATGTTCGGCTACGCGACGCGCGAGACGCAGGAGCTGATGCCGCTCCCGATCCTGGTGGCGCACAAGCTGACGAGGCGGCTCGCCGAGGTGCGCAAGGCGAACGTGCTCCCGTACCTGCGACCGGACGGCAAGTCGCAGGTGACGGTCCGTTACGAGGTCGACGAGCACGGAATCCAGCGCCCGATCGAGATCGAGCGCGTCCTCCTCTCGACGCAGCACCGGGACGGCCTCGACATCGAGTCGCTGCTGAAGCCCGATCTCCTCGAGCACGTCGTCGAGCCGATCCTGCACGCGGACTTCCGCGGCCTCTACGACGCGGACCGCCTCGGCGCGAGGGACTTCCTGTACGTGAACCCGACAGGCAACTTCGTCATCGGCGGCCCGATGGGCGACACCGGCGTGACGGGGCGGAAGATAGTCGTCGACACGTACGGCGGAGCCGCGCCCCACGGAGGCGGCGCGTTCTTGGGCAAGGACCCGACGAAGGTCGACCGGTCTGCGGCGTACGCCACGCGGTACGTGGCCAAGAACGTCGTCGCCGCCGGCCTGGCCGACCGCTGCCAGCTGCAGGTCGCCTACGCGATCGGCGTCGCGCATCCGATGAGCGTCAACGTCGACTGCTTCGGCACGGAGGCGGTTCCGCTCACGACGATCGAGCAGCTCATCTCGGAGCACTTCGACCTTCGGCCGGGCGCCATCATCCGCGATCTCGACCTGACGCGGCCCATCTATGCCAAGACCGCAGCGTACGGCCACTTCGGCCGTGACGATCGCGACTTCACGTGGGAGCGGGTCGACAAGGCCGACGCGCTGCGCGTCGCCGCCGGACTGCTGTCCGAGTCGGCCGTCTAAGAACCTCTTTCATAACGATCGCCCGTCGCGAAGCGGATGCTGGACGCCTCGAGGCAAGGACGCAGGG
>JBOHBD010000263.1:0-2285 GCA_050698195.1 Gaiellaceae bacterium | reverse complement strand
ACGAGCTCGTTCACGCCCGGCGGGAGGTCGTCGCCCGCGTCGCGCGCGAACGTCTTCACGCCGATGACCTTGCCGCCCTCGCCGTGCGGAACCTTGAGGGAGGTGTCGCGGACCTCGCGCGCCTTCTCCTTGAAGATCGCGCGAATCAGCTTCTCCTCCGCCGTCAGCTCCGTCTCGCCCTTCGGCGTCACTTTGCCGACGAGCAGGTCGCCGGAGCCGACCTCGGCCCCGATGCGGACGACCCCGCGCTCGTCGAGGTTCGCGAGCGACTCCTCCGAGCGGTTCGGGATGTCCCGCGTGATCTCCTCGTCGCCGAGCTTCGTCGAGCGGGCGTCGATCTCGTACTCGTGGATGTGGATGGAGCTGAGCACGTCGTCGCGGACGAGCCGCTCCGAGATGACGATCGCGTCCTCGAAGTTGAAGCCCTCGAACGGCATGAAGGCCACCAGCAGGTTCGCCCCGAGGGCGAGCTCGCCGCCGTCCGTCGAGCTCCCGTCCGCGAGCACCTCGCCCTTCTTCACCTTGTCGCCGAGCGTCACGACCGGCTTCTGGTGGATGAGCGTGCCCTGGTTCGAGCGCATGAACTTCGTCATCGGGTACTCGTCGCGGGTTCCGCGACCCTCGACGACGATCCGCTCGGCGTCGACGTCGACCACCGAGCCGTCGTTCCGGGCGAGCACGACGTCGCCCGTGTCCACCGCGGCCCGGAACTCGAGCCCGGTGCCGACGAGCGGCGCCTGCGGGATCATCAGCGGGACGGCCTGCTTCTGCATGTTCGCGCCCATCAGCGCGCGGTTCGCGTCGTTGTGCTCCAGGAACGGAATGAGCGCGGTCGCGACGGAGACGATCTGCGCCGGCGAGACGTCCATGTACTCGACGTCCTTCGGCGCCATCATCACGGCCTCGCCCTCGCGGGAGCGGCAGAGGATCTGGTCGTTGAGGAACTTGCCCGTCTTCGGGTCGACCGGCTCAGACGCCTGGGCGATCGTGAACTGGCGCTCCTCGGAGGCGTCGAGGTAGATGATCTCGTCCGTCACCTTGCCGCCCTTGACCACGCGGTACGGCGTCTGGATGAACCCGAACCGGGAGACGGTCGCGAAGGAAGCGAGCGAGCCGATGAGGCCGATGTTCGGTCCCTCGGGCGTCTCGATCGGGCACATGCGCCCGTAGTGGGTCTGGTGCACGTCGCGCACTTCGATGGGAGCGCGCTCACGCGTGAGGCCGCCGGCTCCGAGCGCCGACAGGCGGCGCCGGTGCGTGAGCCCGGAGAGCGAGTTCGTCTGGTCCATGAACTGCGAGAGCTGCGAGGAGCCGAAGAACTCCTTCAGCGCGGCGACGACGGGACGGATGTTGATGATCGTCTGCGGCGTGATCGTGTCGACGTCCTCCGTGGTCATCCGCTCGCGGACGACGCGCTCCATGCGGTAGAGGCCGACCCGGAACGCCTCCTGGATCAGCTCGCCGACGGTCCGTAGCCGCCGGTTGCCGAAGTCCTCGTACTCGTCGAGCTCACCGCGGATCGGGTCGCGGGAGAGCTGCGCCGCGTCGGCGGCGTGGTCCTTCGCGTCCTCGGGCACGCCGAGCTTCGTCGGGAGGCTGACGAGCCGCCGGACGAGCGCGAGGATGTCCTCGGTCGTCAGGACCCGCACGTCCTCGGGCACGCCGACGTTCAGGCGCTGGTTGAGCTTGTAGCGTCCGACCTTCGTCAGGTCGTAGCGCTTGGGATCGAAGAACAGGGCGCGAAGGAGGTTGCGGGCGTTGTCGAGCGTCGGCGGCTCGCCCGGTCGCTGCTTCTTGAACACCTCGATGAGTGCCTCTTCCTCACGGGTCGAGGGATCCTTGTCGAGCGTGTTCGTTATGTAGACGGAGTTCTCGAAGAGCTCGAGGATCTTCTCGTTCGAGCTCGTGTCGACCACGAACCCGGTCGTCGGGTCCTCGGCCGGAAGCGCACGCAGGAGGGTCGTGATCGGCAGCTTGCGCTTGCGGTCGATGCGGGCGTAGACGATGCCCTTCTTGTCGATCTCGACCTCGAGCCAGGAGCCGCGTGACGGCATCAGGTTGGCCATGAAGACCTGCTTCGTGGCGTCCTTGGGCTCCATCAGATACGCGCCGGGGCTGCGGACGAGCTGCGTGACGATCACGCGCTCGGTTCCGTTGATGATGAACGTCCCCCTGAGGGTCATCATCGGGAAGTCGCCCATGAAGACCCGCTGCTCGCGGATCTCACCGGTCTCCTTGTTGACGAAGCGGACCGTGATCGAGAGCGGGACCTGGTAGGTCAGGTC
>JBOHBD010000262.1:0-7235 GCA_050698195.1 Gaiellaceae bacterium | reverse complement strand
GTCGGGTCGCGGTCGATCGCGATCAGCTTGCCGCGACCCCGGAGATCTCCGGCCAGGAGACGCGAGTGGCCACCCGCGCCGAACGTGGCGTCGACGATCGTCTCGCCCGGCTGCGCGGAGACGAGCTCGCGCACCTCCTCTGCGAGGACAGGGATGTGGTCAGCTGCGTTTGTCCGCAAGACGTTCGGCAACATCGCCCGCACTCCCTTCGATCGCGCTCAGATGGGTTGCCCACTCCGACCGGTCCCAGATCTCGAGGTGATCGTGCACGCCCGCAAGCACGACCTCCCTCTCGACGCCTGCGTGGGTCGCGAGATGCGGCGGCACGAGCACTCGCCCCTGCCTGTCGAGCTCCGCGACCGTTGCTCCCGCGAAGACGAACCGCTTCATCTCACGCGCCTCCCGGGTGAGCGAGTCGAGGTCGGCGATCCGGGCCACGTTCGCGTCCCAGCTCTCACGTGGGTAGACGTCGATGTTCTTCTCGATCCCGCGCGAGAGCACCACGCCCCCGGCGAGAGCGTTGCGGAAGCGCACCGGGAGCGTGAGCCGGTTCTTCTCGTCGACCGTGTGCTCGTATTCGCCGTAGAACATGGACTCGAGCGGGTTTCGGGCCTCCCACGAGTCCCCACCTTACTCCACTTTGGTCCACTGTGCAACCCCTCCGCCCCAGCGGCGGCGGAACGCTACAAGGGGACCGCTTCGGCGTGGACGCCGGGGCCGGAGAGCGCCCCTGCGCCGCACCGGGCGGCGAAGGCAAGCGCCTCCGCAGTCTCGAGCCCGGATGCCAGTGCGAAGGCGAGACCGGCGGCGAAGCAGTCGCCCGCACCGTATGAGTCCGACGGCGACTCCGGCAGCGGCGCGGCCGTGAACGGGCCGCCCGGCTGCGCCCAGCCGCCGAGCGCACCCGACGTCGTGACGACGAGTGACGGTGCGGGGTCGAGGTCCCCCGGCTGGTAGCGCTCGGAGTCGTCCTTCCCGCTCCCGACGAGCGCGTCGAGCTCGACCGCTGCACGCCCGACCGTCGCGAGCTCTCGCGCCGTCGCGACGAGCACCCTGGCCCTCCGGGCGGCGCGAAGCGCGTCGACGTCGCCGGCACAGAAGTAGACGGCATCGCAGCGGGCGAGCTCGTGCCACGGGAGAGAGTCGTCGTGCCCGCGCGGGTGGAGCTTCGAGCCGACGACCGTAATCGTCCGCTCGCCGGCTTCGTCGACGTACGTGAAGCCCTTCCGCTGCGGCGCGTCCACGAACGACGCGCGCACCTCGATCCCGCGTTGCTCGAGCTCGACCTTGGCTGCGCGTCCGAGCTCGTCCGCGCCGAGCACCGTGAAAAGGAGGACGGACTCCGCGAGCAGTGCGAGCTGAACTGCCGCGACGCTGCCGCCGCCGCCCGCCTCCGCCCACGACTCGGAGGCAGCCACGATCTCTCCGGGACGCGGGACGCGCTCGACCCGGACGAACTCGATCCACTCGACGTGCCCGACGACCGCTGCCCTCACGCCGCCATGCTCACAGATGCGCGGGCTTGAACGTTAGAGACGATGATGCAGACCGTGGCGATCCAGCCGTTCGAGAGCTTCTACGAGCAGCACCGCTCCGAGGTGCTGACGCTCCTACGCCGTCGACTCGGGCCCGAGCGCGCAGAAGACGCGTTCCAGGAGACCTTCCTGCGGGCGCTGCAGGCGTACCGGCGTCTGGAGCACAGCCGGCACCTGCGCGCATGGGTGCTCACCATCGCGAAGAACGTCGCGGTCGACACCCTGCGCCGTGCGAGACCCGAGAGCGAGCTCGTCGACACAGGAGCCGACGACCGGCGGCCTCCCTATGAGGAGCTCGCCCCGCTGACGGACGGCCTCCCGCCGAAGGAACGCGCGGCGGTCGTTCTCCGCTACGGCTACGACCTCACCTACGACCAGATCGCGACCGCGCTCGGCTCGAGCGAAGACGCGGCCCGCCAGGCCGCCTCGACCGGCGTGCGCCGGTTGCGCAGGAGGGCCGCCTCATGACCGTCTCGCCCGATCTCGACCGTCGCTTCCGCGACGCTGCAGTGTCCCTCGGCCTCGTCGACATCGGCTTCGACGTCGTCGACTCGCCGGTCGGACGGCTCTTCGTGGCGGCCTCGGACCGTGGGCTCGCCGCGATCTCGTTCGATCCGGAGCCGGAGGAGCAGCTCGAACGACTGGCGCGTATCGCCGGCCCGCGCGTGCTCCGCTCCCCGAGGAGCGTCGGCGAGGCCCGCCGCGAGCTCGACGAGTACTTCTCGGGGCGTCGACGGGCGTTCGATCTCGCCGTCGACCTCCGAGCCCTGCCGCCGTTCACCGTCTCGGTGCTGAAGGAGCTCGCTCGAGTGCCGTACGGCGAGACGACGACCTACGGCGCGCTCGCGTCCAGGGTCGGCCGTCCCCGCGCCGCGCGGGCGGTGGGCACGGTGATGAACCGCAACCGGATCCCGATCGTGCTCCCGTGCCACCGAGTCGTCGGCGCGGGCGGCGACCTCGTCGGGTACGGGGGCGGGCTCGACCGGAAGATCGCCCTGCTCGAGCTCGAAGGCGCGCGCTGAGCGGCCGTCAGCAGGCGCGCAGTCCACACAGCACGCACCGCTCGCGGATGCCCGCCCCGCGCCGGTGCGCGGGGCGGGCTCCCCCGCATGACACCTGACGGGATCTCCTACTCGAGCAACCGATACCCGACGCCCCAGACGTTGACGACGAAGCGGTCGTCGTCGGCCACCCGAAGCTTCTTGCGGAGCCGGGAAGCGTGCGACTCGAGCGTGCGCGTCCGCCCGAGCGCACGGAAGCCCCAGACCTCGCGCAGGAGCTCCTCTTTCGTGAAGACGCGATACGGCTCCGATGCGAGCCGGGCGACGAGCTCGAACTCCTTCGCCGAGAGCGTTACCAGCGTCTCGCGAATCGAGACCCGTCGCGTGCGCCGGTCGACCGTGAGCTCGCCGGCGACGAGCATCTCGGCGGTGGACGTCGTACTCCGGCGGAGGAGCGCGCGGATGCGCGCGAGCAGCTCCTCGTACGCGAACGGCCTCCCGATGACGTCGTCCGCGCCCCGGTCGAGCGCGCGCACTCGCTCCACAGGGTCCGACGAGGGAGCGAGCAGGATCACGGGGACGTTCCGATCCCACGTCCGTCCGGGCTCACCCCGGCGCAGACGAAGGCAGAGGTCGAGCTCGGCGAGGAGCACGAGGTCCGGACGCACGCGTTCCGCCAGCTCGAGCGCCTCGCTCCGGCGAGCGGCGTCGAGCACGTCGAAGCCGTCGTCCCGCAGCTGTCGTCCGAGGTACTCGCGCGTCTCGGACTCGGGCTCGGCGACGAGGACAGCCCTCGGCATGTCGGCGACGCTAGCCGCGACTCGGACGATGCGCCAGATGTCTTTTGCAGCGGAAGCGTGCCAAGCCTTCCTCACCCGTCCCGGAGAGACGCGGCCCGAAGGACGGCCAAGTTACAAGTTGTAACTTGGCCTTCCCGGGTCGCGCGGTCAGAGCCGGCCGTGGCGGAGGACGCCCCAGATGAGCCAGAGGCCGAACGCGCTGGAGAGGACGAAGCCGATGAACGAGAGGACGTGGAGGCCCATGATCTGGGGGCCCTCCTCCGCGAAGACGCCGACGATCGAGGAGCCGAGCAGCCCGCCGAGCACGACGAGCGCGACCGAGAGCCTGTTCGACGCCTGGTCGATGTGCTCGTCGAGCTGGTCGATTCCCGGATTCTCGAGCCGCACCTGGAAGGTCCCGTCGCGCATCCGTTCGAGCACGTCGTGCGCCTGGTACGGCAGCTCGCGCGCGATCGATCCGAGCGCGAGCGCCTCCATCCGAGCCCGCTGCGCGATGACCCGCGGCTGGTAGCGGTCCGCGAGCAGACCCCGTGCGTAGGGCTTGGCGACCTCGAAGACGTTGAAGTCGGGATAGACCTCGGTGCCCACGGACGCAAGCGTCGCGATCGCCTTGTCGAGCATGACGAAGCGCGAAGGCAGTCGCAGGTTCAGCGAGTAGATGACCTGGAATGCCTCCCGGATCACCTGGAGCGGATCGACGTCGGAGAGCCGGGTGCCGTAGTACCGGTCGAAGAGGACGCGGAGCTCGGCACGGAACTCCTGCTCCCTCTCGGGCGCGTAGCGCACGCCGAGCTCGCGCAGCCGGCGGGGAATCGCGTCCACGTTCTCGGTCGCGGCGTCGACGAAGAGCCGCGTGAGCTTCGCCATGTCCTCGTCGGAGAGCTTCCCCGCCTGGCCGAAGTCGACGAGGCCGAGATCGCCGGAGTCCAGGACGAAGATGTTCGCCGGGTGCGGATCGGAGTGGAAGAACCCGTGGCGGAATACCATCGTCATCCACGTGTCCGCCATGCGGTAGGCGACGTCTCGACGGGCTTCCGGAGGCATCGTGCCGAGATCGAGGTCCGACACCTTCGTCCCGTGGAGGAACTCGAGCGTCAGAACCCGCCCCGTCGAGTACTGCCTGATCACACGGGGGACGACGACACCCGACTCGCGGCCGAAGTTGCGGTGGAAGGCGTCGGCGTTCCGCGCCTCGTGCCCGTAGTCGAGCTCGAGACGGATGGAGCGCGCGAACTCGTCGACGAGCTCCCGGGGATCGATGAACTCGAGCGCGCGCACGCGCTCGCGCAGGAGCTTCGCGGCCTGGTAGAGGAGCCCGAGGTCGGCCTCGATCTGACGCGCGGCTTCGGGCCGCTGCACCTTGACGGCGACTTCCTGGCCGTCCGGGAGCACCGCCCGGTGCACCTGACCGATCGAGGCCGAGGCGATCGGCAGCTGGTCGAACTCCAGGAAGGCCTGCTCCACCGTCAGGTCGAGCTCGGCCTCGACCATCTCGCGGACGTGCTCGAAGGCGACCGGACTCACGTCGTCTTGCAGCCCACGGAGCTCCACGACGATGTCGGGAGGGACGACGTCGGGTCTCGTCGAGAGGAGCTGGCCGAACTTCACGAAGGTCGGGCCGAGCTCGTCGAGCATCTCCCGGAGCCGGCGGCCCCGGTCGGGGACCGTCACCTCGCCGTCGCGCCCGTCGCCCCTGTGAAGGAGATCGCCGAGCCGGTTCCGCCGCAGGAAGTAGCCGAACCCGTGGCGCGCTGCGACCTGCGCGATCTCCGACAGGCGCCCGAGGCTCCTCGACGGCCGTGCCGGCCGGGTTGCCATGCGCAGATTGTAGGGACGAAGGTTGTCGCCCTAGGGTGCGCGTTCCAGCAGCTTCAACCGGTGCTCGAGCTGCGCGACGCGGAGCTCGAGCTCGTCCAGTGCCTCGCGCGACGCGACGCCGAGCTCGCCGCCGAGGCGCGAGGCGGCGTCGCTGGTCGATTCGCCGAGGCGTTTCGCCTCGCGGCGCCAGCTCTCGAGCGCGTCAGCGAGTGCCGCCCGCATCTCGCGACGGTCCATGCCGAGCTTCTGCGCGAGCTCGTCCGCGAGGTCGTCAGCCCGCTCGGCCGCGAGCGCGAGAGCTCCGACTCCGGAGAGGAGGAAGGTCTCGAGCGAGCTTCTGCTCGGCTCGCTAGCGCGCTCGGCCATGTGGCCTCGACGCGCGTCGCTGCCGTCTGCGCTCTCGCTTCGACCCGGACGCGGCCGCAGGCGCGACCGGTCCGTCGGTCACCGCAGCGGGTGCACCCGCCAACGCTTCGTCCGTCCGCTCGGCCGCCTCGGTCTCTGCGGCGACCGCCGCCGCGTCGACGGCGAGCGTGCCGCCCACGGACTCGACGCCCTCGAGTGCCCCCAGGTCGTCGCGCCGACGGGCGAACTCGGGCTCGCGCTCCTTGAAGACGGCGACGAGGGGGGCGGCGAGGAACACCGAGGAGTACGCGCCGAAGCCGATCCCGACGAGCAGGGCGAACGCGAAGTCCTTGAGGGTGTCACCGCCGAAGAAGTAGAGCGCCGCGACGGGGACGAGCGTGATGAACGTCGTCGCCAGGGAGCGCGGGAGCACCTCCCAGAGCGAGACGTTCCCGATCACCCGGAAGGATGCACGACGCATGAGCGGCACGTTCTCGCGGATCCGGTCGAAGATGATGATCGTGTCGTAGATCGAGTACCCGAGCACCGTCAGCACCGCGGCCACCGTCGCCGTCGACACTTCGCGACCCGTGAGCGCGTAGACGCCCACCGTGATGACGACGTCGTGCGCCAGTGCCACGAGGACGCCGACGGAGTACTTCCACTGGAAGCGGAAGGAGATGTAGGCGACGATCAGGAGCAGGCTGACGAAGATCGCGAGCAGTGCGGAGTTCGCGATCTGGCGGCCGAAGCTCTCCGAGACGCTCTTCGCACCGAACGACGTCGCGCCGACGGCGTTCGCCAGCTCCTGCTCGAGCACGTTCTGCTCGTCGAGCGTGAGCGACTCGGACCGGATCTGGAAGTTCGTGTAGTTGCCGTCCACCGACGTGCCACGGCCCTGGATGACCGCCCCCGCCTGGCCGATGTCGGCCGCCTGGTTCCGGACCTCCTCGAGCGACGTCGGCTCCGGCGTACGGAACGAGATCTGCGTGCCACCCCTGAAGTCGATGCCGAGGTTGAGACCTTGGATCGCAATCGCTGCGACGGCGATCGCGATGACGGCACCCGAGAACGCGAACCAGATCCGGCGCATCCCGATGTAGTCGAGCCGCAGCCAGCGCGGGATGCCTTGGCCGGTTGCTCCCATCAGTCGCGGGTTGTCGATCCAGCCGAACCCTGCGAGGAGCGCGAGGATCGCTCGGGTCGCAAGCACCGCCGTCAGCATCGAGAGCACGGTGCCGATGAGGAGCATGAGCGCGAACCCGCGTACGCTCGCGGTCGCCACCGCGAAGAGCACCATCGCCGTGATCGCGGTGACGACGTTCGCGTCGACGATCGTCGCGAAGCCTTTCTTGTATCCCTGGTTGATGGCCGCGCGCATCGATCTCCCGGCGCGTACCTCTTCCTTGATCCGTTCGAAGATGACGATGTTCGCGTCCGCGGCCACGCCGAACGTCAGGACGAGCCCCGCGAAGCCGGGCAGCGTGAGGGTGACGTCGAAGATGAGGATCGTCGCGTAGAGGAAGGCGGCGTAGACGGCGAGCCCGGTCACGGCGACGACGCCGAGGAAGCGGTAGAAGAGCAGCAGGAAGAGGGCGACGAGCACGATGCCGCCGATTGCCGCATGCCATGCCTCCTCGAGCGAGTCTTTCCCGAGCGTGGCGGAGATGTCGGTCCGGTCGAGCGTCTCGAACTTGACGGGCAGGGCGCCGGTCTGAAGGACGATCGCGATGTCC
>JBOHBD010000261.1:0-5634 GCA_050698195.1 Gaiellaceae bacterium | reverse complement strand
GATGGCAGTGACGTCGAGCGGGTCGACGAGCACGGCGGCGCCCCCCGCGATCTCCTCCATCGCCGTCCCCACCGACGTCACGACGGGCGTCCCGCACGCCATCGCCTCGAGCACAGGGAGGCCGAAGCCCTCGTACAGCGACGGGTAGAGCACACAGCGTGCCCCGCGGTAGAGCGTGGCGAGCTCCGCGTCCGGAAGCTCCCCGACCCAGCCGGGCACGGCGACGCCGCCCCAGCCCCGGGCGCCGACGACGCGGAGCTCCACGCCTGCGAGCCGCGCCGCTTCCACCACGCGTACGAGGTTCTTGCGCGGCTCGAGAGTTGCGACCGAAAGCGCGTACGACCCCTCGGCCCTCGGTCCGTTCGGGGTGAACACGGTATCGACGCCGTTCGGGACGACTCGAACACGCTCCGCAGGAACGTCCGCGAGCGCGACGAGCTCGTTCTTCGTGAACTCCGAGACGGCGACGACCACGTCCGCAGCTCCGAGAACCTTCCAGAGCCTCGCGCTTCCGTAGAGGCGGTGCCAGCGAGGGAACGCGTCCGGGTAGCGGACGATCGCCAGGTCGTGCACGGTCAGCACCGTCGGGACACGAGGCCTCACCGGGCCGCGGAACGTCGTGCAGTGGAGCACGTCGAGGCCCCTCGCACGACGCGACAGCCCGTGCGGGTACCAGAGCGCGTCCCGGACGACGCTCGAGGCCCGCCCGGGACCGCCGAACGAGAGGAGCTCGAGCTCGAGCCCGGGACGGTTGCGGAGCGCTCCGACCAGGCCCCGTGCGTGACGTGCGGTCCCGGCGCGAGTCTGGATCAGGGGAGAGATGTCGATCCCGACTCTCACACGTGCACCCCGAGACCTCGTGCGGTTCGCCTGACCACCTCGCGGGGCTCCTCGTACACGAGCAGTCGGAGCGCGTCGTCCAGTGTGCACCACCGGTAGTCGTCGTGCTCCTCGTTGAGCGTGGGCTCCCAGCCCGCCGGCACGCCGGCGGCGAAGGCATGCACCCGAACGCCGTCGTAGCCGAGATCGGCGCCGAGGTCGTCGAGCTCGGACACAGCGAGACCGGTCTCCTCGGCCAGCTCGCGGACAGCCGCCTCGGCAGCCGTCTCCCCCGCTTCCACACCTCCGCCGGCGAGATGCCAGTAGCCCTGCTTGAAGGGCGCCCGGCGCAGGACGAGGAACGCCGTCCCGGACGGCTCCGGGCGATGGATTGCGACGAGGACCTCGTCGGATCGCGTCATCGCCCGGCCGCTTCCTCGTAGCCGCGGAGAAACGTCTCGCCCACGGCGCGCCACGTGAAGCCGGACGCATGCTCGAGCCCGGCCGCGGCGACGCTCGCGCGATCGGAGATCGCGCGCTCGATCGCCGCCGCGATGGCAGCGGGGTCGTCGGGGTCCGCGCGTACGGCGGCGCCTCCGCTCGCCTCGTCGAGCGAGGGATGCGCCGATACCACCACCGGGCAGCCGCAGGCCATCGCCTCGATGACGGGGATCCCGAACCCCTCGAAGCGCGAGGGGTAGACCGCGGCGGCGGCGCCGCGGTAGAGACCGGCGAGCTCCTCGTCCGACACGAACCCCAGGCGGCGGATCCGCGGCCCTGCGAGCTCGGGCTGATCGCCCCACCCTTCGCTCCCGGCGACGGCGAGCAGGAGCTCGTTCCCGAGGAGCCCGTGCGCCTCGACGAGCGCTTGGAGGTTCTTGCGCGGCTCGCGCGTCGCCACCGTGAGCACGTACGGCGCTCCGAGATCGGACGCCGGCCCATCCGCCGTGAACTCGTCCTTCGCCGCCGGATGCGCGACGAGCACCCGTTCGGCCGGAACTCCGAGCATATCGGTGACGTCGCGACCGGTGTACGCGGAGTTGACGAAGACGACGTCGCACGTGCGGGCTGCGTCCCGGTACTTGCGCCCGTGCATCGAGCGCGTTCGCGGGGTCACCCACTCCGGATGCCGGAGCGGCACGAGGTCGTGGATCGTCGTCGCGCGGACGCCCGCGCGCTGCGGCGGGTACATCCAGTCGCTGAAGTGGAGGACGTCGAACGGGCCGAGGAGGCGCTCGGTCGGGGGCCTGCTCGCCCTCGACCATGCCGTCCGGAGGGCGTGCGAGAGCGGGAGCCGCCACGTTCGGAGCTCGACGTCGATGCCCTCGAGGGCGATGCCGATCCGGTCCGGGCCGCGAATGCTCGTCGGCGCGAACGCGACGATCTCGTGGCGGCCGCCCGACGCCTGGACGAGACCCGCCAGCGACCCGCGGATGTAGTTCCCGATCCCGAGGAGCGGGTGCGAGAGCGGCGAGACGTCGAAGACGATTCTCACGGCGAGGCCGGCTCGTACGCGAACGCGTTGAAATGTGCGCCGAGTACTCGCCCGTCGGCGCTTCCCGGAAGCACATTCGCAGGGACCGCCGTCGGGGAGACGCGGAACCTCACGATGCAGGTCTCGCGCCCGGGCTCGAGCGGCACGCGCATGGTCGCCCGCTCGTTCGGCTCGAGCCGGGCACGCGCGACCTCGTCTCCGTCGACCGACGCCCTCACCGTCTGCGGCGTCGCGAACAGCGACGGGTCGGTCGAGAGAGAGACCGCGAGCTCCCCGCCGCGACAGCGGCGTCGTTTCCAGGTCACCGTCTCGCCCGACCACGTGTCGTTCGGGTACAGCCCCAGAATCGACGTGGTCGAGACGACCTCGCCGCCGATCCGCCAGAGCGTCGTCCCGAGCAGGTCGTCCCTCGCGACCACCGTGCCGTCCGGGGTGACAGACCCGTCGGTGAGGAGGTACTCCACGTCGAGGGGCGCTCCCCCGTCGAGGCGGACGACGCCGTCCCGGCCGTCGACCCGCACCGGCGTCTCCCCGACCCCGCCGGGAGTCGGCTGGCGTGTGTAGAACACCGGCCCCACAGCCCGGTTGAAGAACTCGTTCTGGTTGACCGTGAAGCGGTCGGCGCGGCCCGTCCAGAGGACCGCCGCCTGCGCGCTCGCGGGGAGCGCGGCGTCGATCCAGTCGCGCGGCACGCCGCGGATGCCCTGGAAGACGGCGCCTGCGGACGCCTGCTTCACGCCGTGCGTCCCGGCCCAGATCGGGTGGAAGACGGCGGCGTAGTACGCGAGCACCACCAGCGGCAACGCGAGCGCGTGCCGCCCGGGCACGAGCAAGAAGGCCGCCGCCAGCAGGACCGCCAGACCGAAGGCGAGCTCGGCGATCCACTCGAGCGACACGTGGTCGTGTACGGTCCACCACGGCAGCAGCATCAGCGTGTCCGAGAGCGCGGAGGTGTCGATGAACCGGTCGAAAGGGATCAGCAGCACGAGCGCGGAAGCGACGGCCGCGGCGGACAGCGCGAGCGCACGGGGCCTCGGGGCGCCCCGGTCGACCCAGGCGAGGAGGAGAATCAGGAAGAGCGGCGCGACGACGAAGAGATTGCGTTCCTGGATCCGCTGGGCGAAGACCGACGCGAACGCAGAGACGACGAGCACGAGCCAGAAGGACACCGCGAGCGCGACCGCGAGCATCGCCTGGAGCGCGCGGTCGAGGGAGCGCGCCCGGCCGACGAGCACGATCGTCGCCGCGACCGGGACGATCCCGAGGTAGAGGTCGAGCTCGGCGACGTGGTACAGGACGTAGCGGAGCACCTCGCGCAGCTCGTAGTCGGACTCGCCGACGATGCTGTAGGCGCCGAAGAGATCCGCGAGCGAGCGACCGCGGGCGAGCTGAACGACGAGGAGGAGCGCGCCTCCCCCGAGCACGAGCGTGTAGAGCCAGCGATACGGCCGGAGCGCCGTTCGCAGGCTCTCCCCGCGGAAGAGCGCGAGGAGGAGCGGCGCGGTCAGCACGGCCGGGACGAGAGCGACGGCCTGCACGCGTGTCGCGCACGCGACTCCGATCGCCGCCAGCAGCGCGATCTGCAGCCCGGCCGTCGGCCGCTGGAGGACGAGAGTGAGGAGGAGCGCGACTGCGAGAAGCACGGGGTAGAAGACGTTCTCCGTCATCACCGACCCGGTGTAGACGAGCGACGGCAGGGAGACGGCGAGCACCGCGGCGAGGAGCGAGAGCCCGGCCCCGACCACCCGGCGCGCGAGGAGGTACGCCGGCACCGCGGCGAGAGACATGACGAGCGCGTTCAACGTCTTGACGGCCGCGTACGCGTCCGTGAGCCGGTCGAACAGCGCGTAGGCGGGGCTGATCAGGGCGGGGTAGACGACGCCGTAGCCCGGTGACGACACGTCGCGCACGAGAAGCTCACCGCTCTCGGCCAGGCTCCTCGCGAGCTCGGAGTAGATGAGCTCGTCGACCATGATGAACGGGCCGAGCATGTCCCGCGCGAGCCAGGCTCTGACGCCGAAGGAGCCGGCGACCAGCGCTGCGAGCCAGGCCCACGCCGGGACCCTGTCGAAGGAGCTACCGACCAAGCTCGACCTCGGCGAGCCGCCGGGCGATCTCCCGAGCCTCCTCGGTCTCGGGAGAGATCCCGACGTCCGCCGCGGCCTCGCTCACCTCGCGGAGCACGGCGTCCCCAACCGCGTCGCCGCCGGCAGCGTCCTCGAGCGCTGCTGCGTAGAGCTCGGCGACGCGCGCGAGATCGTGCTCACGGCGCGCGAGCGCGGAGGCGGCACCACCCATGGCCGTGCGCACGTCCTCCCGCCTCACGAGAAGCTCGAGCGCGGCCTCGAGCGCTGCGACCTCGTCGCCGTCGACCGGCAGCTTCAGGGCAACCTCGTCGGGGAGCTCGGAGAACCACCCGACATCGCTGACGACGAGTGGCTTCCCGAGCGAGAGCGAGCGGATGGCGCTCCCCGACGTCTCGCCCATCGTCGGGTGACGAAGGTTGACGGAGACGTCGATGCCGGCCATCAGCGCCCAGAGCCTCTGCTCGTCGACCCACCCCTCGCGAGCGAGCCCCTCCCCGGCGAGCCCGAGCCGCTGCAGCCTCCGATCGAGGTCGAAGCCGGGGGACGTCGGTCCGACGAGGAGAAGCGTCGCGTCCGGGTGTCGACCGCGTACTCCCGCGAACGCACGCAAGAGCTCGGGGATCCGCTTGCTGGCGTTGACGACGCCGAAGCAGCCGACGACGGTCCCCGCCGCAACCCGCTCGGGGCCGACCTCGGGCACGGGCCAGGCGGGGTGAGGCACGACCCAGATCGGACGCTCGAACCCGGCCCTTCTCGCCAGCTCGCGGACCGCTCGCGAGTGCACGATCAACCCGGTCGCGTGCTCGAGCACGAAGGTCGCGAGCGGGAAGTCTTCGGGACGAGACTCCCAGAGCGGCGGGATCCGCTTGTCGAGGACACCGTGGGCGAGGAGCCTCCCGACGACGCCGTGCTCGCGCTCCATGAGGTCGAGGTAGCCGTGCCCGTCCCGGCGCCCGATGGTCATTCCCGCCACGAGGTGGTGGACGACGAAGTCGTGCAGGACGACCACGCCGGGTTGCCGGCGCAGCGCGTCGACGATCCAGCCATGTGCGTCCGGGTTGTTTCCGACGTGGTAGAGCGACACGTCCGTCCCACGCGGGGCGCGTTTGCGACCCCGCCTCACGACCGTCAGGTCGAACCGCTCGCGCAGTGCCGGCACGAGGAGCGCGCTGTAGTCGGCGACACCCGTCCGCTCGGGCGGCATCGGGCTGAAGTACGCGAGCTTCATGCGAG
>JBOHBD010000260.1:0-8072 GCA_050698195.1 Gaiellaceae bacterium | reverse complement strand
AGAACAAGTGGTGGCAGACGAGCCGCGGGCCGATGCTCGACGGCGGCGCCTTCGTGGCTGGGCTCGAGTACGCGACCGGGATCGAGGCGACCGTGCTCGGGAAACCGAGCCCCTCGTACTTCGCCGCGGCGCTCGATGCCCTCGACGCCGAGCCCGAGCTGACGTGGCTCGTCACGGACGACGTCGAGGCAGACGTCCGCGGAGCCCGGCTGTTCGGGATGCGGACCGCGCTCGTGAGGACCGGCAAGTTCCGGCCGGATGCGCTCGACAGCGCGGAGAGCGCGCCCGACATCGTCGCGTCGTCGCTGGCGCAGTTCCCTGCGCTGCTCGAGCAGGACTTGCGAGGCGGACTCGCGCCGTGAACGTCGGCGTCGACCTGATCGAGATCGAGCGGGTTCGCCGCGCACTCGAACGACCAGGCTTCCGGGAGCGCTGCTTCACGGCGGCCGAGCGGTCGTACTGCGACTCGCGCTCCGACCCGGCCCAGAGCTACGCGGCGCGCTTTGCGGGCAAGGAGGCCGTGGGGAAGGCGCTCGGCTGCGGCGTGCGCTTCACGTGGAAGGAGGTCGAGATCGTCGGCCGACCGAAGCCGGGGGTTCGGCTCTCGGGGCGGACGGCCGCGTTCGCAGAGCGCGTGCGAGCCGGCACGATCGATCTCTCGATGACCCACTCCCGCGAGCTGGCGGCGGCGATCTGCGTCGTCGCCTCACGGGGGTAGATGCTCGAACCCCTCTATACGGCTGCCGAGATGCGCGCCTCCGAGGAGCGCCATCCCGGCTACCCGGAGACAATCCACGAGCTCATGGAGCGGGCCGGCACGGCCGTGGCCAACGAGGCGATGCGCGCGTATCCGGCCGCCCGCCGGTTCGCAGTCGTCTGCGGCGGCGGCGCGAACGGCGGCGACGGTCGGGTCGCCGCCCGGGTTCTCCGCGGAGCCGGCCGCGAGGCCGACGAGACGACGGATGTCGAAGCCTACGACGTCGTCGTCGACGCGCTCTTCGGGACCGGGTTCCAGGGCGAGCCTCGGCCCGAGGCCGCGGCGCTGATCGAGCGAATGAACGCAGCCGGCGCGCCGGTGCTCGCCGTGGACCTGCCGTCCGGCGTCGACGCGTCGACCGGCGAGGTGGCGGGCGCCGTGGTCGATGCAGATCTCACCGTCACGTTCCACGGGCCGAAGGCGGGTCTCGTCGTCGCGCCCGGTCGCTTCCATGCGGGCCGAGTCGTCGTCGCCGACATCGGGCTCGAGGAGGTGCCCACCGAGCTTCGACGTGCGACCCCTGCGCTGCTCGAGCTCGTCCCGCTGCGCAGGCCGGGCGACACGAAGTACACGGCGGGCGCGGTGCTCGTCGTCGGGGGGCAGCGAGGGATGACCGGCGCGGCCTCCCTGACCGCGCTCGCGGCTCTCCGTGCGGACGCGGGGTACGTCGTCCTCGCCGTGCCCGCCGAGTCGCTCCCCGTCGTCGAGACCCTCGTCGTCGAGCCGGTGAAGATCGGCTGGCGGGACGACGACGCGGTCGAGACGATCGTCGAGGCGGGCGAGCGGGCGGGGGCGGTGGCACTGGGACCGGGCCTCGGCCGCGGGGATGAGCGGCGTGATCTCGTCCGCGAGCTCCTCGAGCGGCTGGACGTCCCTGCGGTCGTCGACGCGGACGCGCTTTTCGGCCTCGAGCCCGTCGAGAGGAGCGCTGCGACCGTTCTCACCCCGCATGCCGGAGAGCTGGCGCGGCTGCTCGAGACGGAATCGAGGTGGGTTGGGCAGCACCGGCTCGAGGCTGCCCGGCGAGCGGCGGAGAGGTTCGGGGCCGTCGTCCTCCTCAAGGGCTCCGACACGATCGTCGCCGCGCCCGGCGCCGGGCCGATCGTGAGCGACTTCGGGCCGCCTTCGCTCGCGACCGCCGGCACGGGTGACGTCCTCACCGGAGTCGTCGCCGCGTTCCTGGCGAAAGGAGTGGAGCCTCAGCTCGCCGCCGCCGCTGCTGCGGTCGCCCACGGCCGCGCCGCCGAGCTCGTCCCGCACCGCGCCGGGCTCGTCGCCGGAGACCTGCTCGCGTCGCTTCCGGTCGCGCTCGAAGGCTGAGTCAGCCGCCGGTTCTTCGATGGCGGAGAATGCCCCGCGTGCAGCGCTCGAGCGTCACGATCGATCTCGGCGCGATCCGCCGCAATGCAGCGACGCTGCTCCGCGCGGCTGCCGGCGCCGAGCTCTGGGCCGTCGTCAAGGCGGAGGGGTACGGGCACGGTGCGCTCGACGTCTCGCGTGCCGCCCTGGAAGCGGGCGCCTCCGCGCTGTGCGTCGCGACGCTGTTCGAAGCGCTCGAGCTTCGCGCCGCGCTCGGGGACGCACGCATCCTCGTGCTGGGGCCGGTCAGCGAGTCGGAGGTCGGAGAGGCTCGCGCCGCCCGTCTCGAGCTCGTCGCCGCTGACGGCCGCATGCCGGAGGGCGTGCAGGTCCACCTGAAGGTGGACACCGGGATGGGCCGCTGGGGGCTCTCGGAGCTTCCCGCTCCGACCCGGGACGTCGTCGGCGTCATGAGCCACCTCGCCTCGGCCGACTCGGATCCGGAGTTCACGCACCTTCAGATCGCGCGCTTCGGCGAGGCGTCGGCCGGCCTCGGGGTGACACGACACCTCGCGAACAGCGCGGGAACGCTCCGCTATCCAGACGCGCGATTCGACGCCGTCCGCTGCGGCATCGCCCTCTACGGGATCTCGCCCCTCGGAGCCGATCCGGCCGCCGACGGCCTCGAGCCGGCGCTTCGGTGGGAGTCGTACCTCGCGCTCGTGAAGTCGCTCCCACCGGGTGCGAGCACCGGCTACGGGCGCCGCTTCGTCGCCGAGCGCTCGACCTGGATCGGGATCGTGCCGGTGGGCTACGCCGACGGGTTCAGGCGCGACATGACCGGCACCGAGGTACTCGTGGACGGGGAGCGGCGGCGCGTCGTCGGCGTCGTCTCGATGGACGCGCTCGCGGTCGAGCTCGACCGCGAGCTTCCCGCGGGCACGCCCGTGACGCTCATCGGTGACGCGATCCTGATCGAAGACCACGCGCGCGTCGCCGACACGATCGGGTACGAGGTCGCGACGGGGATCGTCACGGGACCCGGCCGCGCCAGGCGGACTGTGCGAGATGCATGACGCCAGGATCGACGAGATCCTCGCCGGGGAGGAGGCCTGGATCGTGGGCGGGGCCGTGCGCGACCTGCTGCTCGGCCGGCCGGTGCTCGATCTCGACGTCGCCTGCCGGGACCCCCGGGACGCAGCGCTTCGTTTCGCGCGACGCTTCGGTGGAGCGGCGTTCCCACTCTCGGACCGGCACGGAGCCTGGCGAGTGGCCGAAGCCGGATCGGACGAGACTGTCGACTTCACGCCGCTCCCGAGCGGGATCGAGGCGGACCTCGGCACGCGCGACTTCACGTTCAATGCGATCGCGATCTTCGTCGGAGGCGGCGATCCCGTCGATCCGCACGGAGGCCGGGCGGATCTCGAGGCGGGCGTGGTGCGGGCGGTGTCGGACGTCGTCTTCCGGGACGATCCAATTCGGCTCCTGCGTGCCGTGAGGCTCGAGGACGAGCTCGGCTTCCGCATGGACGCGCGCACGGAGTTGCTTCTCCGGGCGTCCGCAGGCCTCGTCACCAGTCCCGCGGGCGAGCGCATCCTCTCGGAGCTCGGGCGGATGTCCGCCGCCGGCTACCGCCGACTGGACGACGTCGGGCTCCTCGGGCCGCTCGGGGGCTCGCTGCAGGCTCCCTTCGACGCGCTCGACGACGCCGACTTCCGGCTCGTGGCGGTCTTCGGCGAAAATCTCGCGAAGCTCCCGATCTCGAGAGATCTCCGGCGCTACGCGTCCGCGCTCCTCCGTGCGCGCCGTCCGGAGGACGCATCGGCCCGTTCCGTTCACCGTTTCCGCAAGGCGACGGAGCCGTGGGCGCTCGATGCGCTCGCGTTCCTCGGTGCGTCGGAGCTCTCGGACGTCGTCGAAGAGGCCCGTCGTGCGGACCCGCGAGAGCCGCTCGTGCGCGGGGACGAGCTCGGTCTGCCACCCGGGCCCGAGATCGGACGTATCCTCGCGCTCATCGAGGAAGAGCGCGCAGCCGGGACGATCACGACGCGGGAGGAAGCTCTCGCGCTCGCGCGCTCGCGCGCGGACGAGGAGGGCTCGGCGTGACGGTGAAGATGAGGCTCGCGCTCCAGGAGGAACGCGCAGCCGAGCTCGCCGAGCGCGTGCGTCGCCTGCTCGGGCCGTTCACAGGGGCCGAGGTCGCGCTGGACGTCGGATCCGGCACGGGCTCGCTCGCGTTCGCGCTCGCGCCGCACGTCGGCGAGGTCGTCACCGTGGACACTGAGAACGCGTACCTCGAGGCCGGTCGCGCGATCGCGCCGGAGAACGTGCGCTTCGTGGAGGGCGACTCGACCGCGCTGCCGTTCGGCTACGGAAGCTTCGACATCGCGGCTTCCCTTCGTCTCCTGCATCACGTCCGCCGACCGGAGCTCGCGGTCTCCGAGCTCACACGGGTGACGCGCCCCGGGGGTCGCGTGTTCATCGCGGATCAGCTCGGGTCGATCGACCCGCTCCGCACGCTCGAGATGGACCGCTTCGAGCGCCTCCGCGATGCGAGCCACCAGCGGCTGCTCCCCGAGGCCGACATCCGCGGCTTCCTCGATGCGAACGACCTCGTACTGCTCACGTCCGAGGTGACGCGCGAGCGAGTCGATCTCGAGCAGCGTCTCGAGCTGGCGGACGTCCCCGAGGAGGAGCGGGTGCGAGTGCGGGGTCTCGCGCCGGCCGCGGTCTACGAGATCGAGGTCGGCTGGTACGTCGCGCGCAAGCCGGGTCCCTAGCCGCCTACGACCTTGCTCGGCCGGCCCACGCGGCTGTACGTCCACGGCCACTCCTCGGCGGACTCGCAGAGCCCGGCGCGGACAGGATTCTCGACGACGTAGCGACAGGCTTCCTGGAGGTAGCGCTCCCCCTCGATCGACCGCGAAACGAAGCGATCGGCGAAGAGGTGGCCGAAACGGCCATGTCGTTCGTTGAACCTCATCGCGTGGAGCCCGTTGAGGCGTTGGATCCCTCGGGACAGCTCGGCTCGGGTGGAGTGGAGGACAAGGTGGTAGTGCGTCGTCATCAGACAGAGGGCGTGCATCGTCCAGCCGCCGGCGTCCACACACGTGCGCACCAGCGCGAGAAACGACAGTCGGTCTTCCCCGTCTTCGAAGATCGCGCACCCGGCGACGCCGCGCGAGATCACGTGGAAGTACCCGTCTGGGAGCGTGGTGCGAAGTACGCGCGGCAAGGCACATGAATGGAAGACGGCGCGGCCACCGATCGGGGCATCTGTGGATGAACCGGCACTGATCCGGCGCACTTCCCACTGCCCGCGCGAGACATGTCCAGGGTCAGACCCTGGTTCTCAGTCCTGCACTCCCGTGGTTCTCAGTCCTGCACTCCCGGGCGGTAGCCGTAGCTCCCGACGAGCCGGGCGATGAGACCTGGCGCGAGAGCCTGGACGATCGAGACGAGACGATACGGAAACCACGGGATCGTGACCTCGCGCTTCCCCCTCTCGACGGCCGCGACGATCGCGACGGCGACGTCGTCAGCGTCGATGACGAACCGCCTCATCAGCGAGCTTCGCAGGTTGCTCCGCGGGGTGAACCCCTCCGTCTCGACGAAACCCGGGAGGACGGAGTGCACCTGGATGCCTTCGCTGCGCAGCGTGGCCGTGAGGGAGCGGGAGAACGCC
The DNA here is from genome assembly GCA_050698195.1 of Gaiellaceae bacterium. Lineage (GTDB taxonomy): Bacteria > Actinomycetota > Thermoleophilia > Gaiellales > Gaiellaceae > GMQP-bins7. Next base: position 2,331 of record JBOHBD010000260.1, on the reverse strand, counting down.
AGCTGCGCGTGCTTCGCCGCCGCGTAGGGACCTGCCGGCGCGAACGCGATCGTGCCGGCGACGGAGATCACGTTCACGATGTGGGACGTGCCGGCGGCAGTCGCTGCCCGTAGCCCGGGCAGGTATGCACGGGCGCACCAGACGCAGCCGAGGTAGTTCGTCCGGAGCACGCGCTCCACGGTGTCGGGCTCGGTGCTCACGAAGGTGCCCCGGCCCGGCACGCCGGCGTTGTTGACGAGCAGCCCGATCTGTGAATGCCGCTCGAGCACGCGCGCGGCGACCTCGTCCACCCGCGCGCGGTCCGTGACGTCGCACACCTCCGCCTCGCCGCCGATCTCGGCGGCGAGCGCCTCGAGTCGCTCCGCCCGGCGCGCGAGCAGGACACAACGCCAGCCGCGGCGGGCGAGCTCTCGAGCGGTTGCCTCCCCGATTCCGGAGGAAGCGCCGGTGACGACCGCTACCCGTCCGCCGCTCATCGCGGCGCGAGACTACCCATTAGGATCGGCGCGTGGCCGGGAGGTTCGAGGGGAAGCAGGCGCTCGTGCTCGGGGTCGCGAACAGGCGCTCGATCGCGTGGGCGATCGCGCGGCGGCTCGCCGAGGAAGGCGCGGAGGTTGCGTTCACCTACCAGGGAGAACGCATCGAGAAGAGCGTCCGAGACCTCGCGCAAACCGTCTCGAGCCCGCTCGTCACGGAGTGTGACGTGCGCTCCGACGACGACGTGACCCGTGTCTTCTCCGAGGTCGCGGACACGTTCGGCGGAGGGCTCGACGTCCTCGTCCACTCCGTCGCGTTCGCCGCCGCCGAGGATCTCGAGGGGCGCTTCACCGACACCCCGCGCGACCGATTCTGGCTCGCGCTCGACATCAGCGCGTACTCCCTGGTCGCCTGCGCACGAGCCGCCGAGCCCTTGATGGAGGCTCGCGGCGGAGGCTCGATCGTCACGATGACGTACCTGGGCGGAGAGCGGGCGGTACCCCACTACAACGTCATGGGCGTCGCGAAGTCGGCCCTCGACTCCTCCGTCCGCTATCTCGCCTGGGACCTCGGCTTCAAGAACATCCGGGTGAACGCGATCTCGGCCGGCCCAGTGCGGACGCTCGCCGCCCGCTCGATCGCCGGCTTCACGACGATGGAGGAGCTCTTCACGGAGCGCGCCCCGCTCCACCGCCAGATCGCCGCAGACGACTGCGGGGCCGCCGCCGCGTACCTGCTCTCCGACGAGGCGCGGAACCTCACCGGGACCACGCTCTACGTCGACGCCGGATACCACTCGATGGGCATGTAGCCGCGCCCGGTCGACGTTTCCTCACCGTCCGGAGCGGGAACGATCGAGCATGATGAAGTGGCGATACGCGCTTCTCGGATGGCTCGTGTGGAAGCTCGCCAAGCGCCGCGCCCGGCGCAAGCTCCATCTCGCCTGAGCTCCTCGTCAACGGTAGCGGCGGACGAAGTCGCCCATCGCGCCCTCGTCGGGAAGCGTGACGACGGCGCCTTCCGCGCCTGCTTCGAGAAATCCGTCCACGAGCTCGGGCCTCGTTCGCGGGACGACCCGCAGGTCGGGGTGTCGGTCTTTGACCCGCCGCACGTGCTCGGGATCCGAGCGCCGGCTAGGATGCCAGACGTCGCCCAGCTCACGGGCCCGCTCGAGCGCAGGCGCCGAGCTGCCGCCGACCCAGATCTCCGGCGCCGGCTCGGGAAGCGGCGCGAACGTCGCGTCCTCGAACGACCAGTGCTCGCCGTGGAACTCGCGCTCGCCGCGCCAGAGCGCCCGCACGACGCGAATTGCCTCGCTGCCGCGACGGCCTCGTCCGCGGAACGGGACGCCCATGAAGTCGAACTCGTCCTCGTGCCATCCCATTCCGACGCCGAGCCGCACCCGGCCGCCGGAGAGCTCCTGCAACGTCGCAGCTTCCTTCGCGAGGTGGATCGGGTGATGGAGCGGGGCGAGGACGATCGACGTGCCGAGCCCTACCCGCTCGGTGAAGCCCGCGATCCAGGCGAGGGTGACGAGAGGGTCGTAGACCCGGCCGTAGGGATCGACGCCTTCCGGCCCGACGATGAGGTGCTCCGTCGCCCAGACGGAGTCGAAGCCGAGCCCCTCCGCGGCCTCCGCCACACGCCGGATCCCGTCGCGGGTCGAGCCCTCGCCGAAGTTCGGCAGGATGACCCCGAGGTGCACGATCCGATCGTACTGAGGGCGCGCGTCGCCGAGGCGCGCGTCGCCCGCCTGGCGACCACCGGCCCGGACGGCCGGCCGCATCTCGTCCCCATCGTCTTCGTGCTCGCGGGCGACACGCTCTATTCGGCCGTCGACGAGAAGCCGAAGCG
>JBOHBD010000259.1:0-3782 GCA_050698195.1 Gaiellaceae bacterium | reverse complement strand
GAGCTAGGCGGTCTCGCACGGCGTGCGGCCGACGATGGAGCCGAGCTCCTGGTAGTCGTCGGCGGCGACGGCTCCGTGCACGAGGTCGTGAACGGCGTCGCGGGACGGGCGGGCGTCGAGATCGCCGTCGTCCCGCGCGGGACCGGGTGGGACTTCGCGCGCACGTTCGGCATCCCCCGCGACGTGGACGCCGCCGTCGAGATCGCCCTCCGTGGCGACCTGCGCGAGATCGACCTGGGCGTCGTCACGTACCGCAGCTGGGCGGGCGGAGAAGGTCGCGCGCACTTCGCGAACGTCGCGAGCGCCGGGATCAGCGGCGCGATCGCCCAGCGCGCGAACGAGACGTCGAAGGCGCTCGGCGGGAAGGTCTCGTACTACTGGGCGACGCTCGCCGTCTTCGCCGGCTGGCAGACCGGCGAGATGCGGGTCTCGGTGGACGACGAGACGCGCGACGGGAAGATGATCGACGCGATGGTGGCGAACGGCCGCTACCTCGGCGGCGGGATGATGATGTGCCCCGAGGCCGAGCCCGACGACGGCGTCTTCGACGTGATGCTCATCGGGGACGTCACGAAGCGCGACCTCCTCTTCGTCCTCCCGAAGACGTACCGAGGCAGGCACCTGCCGCATCCGAGGCTCGAGGTGCTGCGCGGGCGCGTCGTCACCGTCGACGCCGACGAGCCGCTCCCCATCGAGCTCGACGGCGAGCAGCCGGGCACGACACCGGCACGGTTCGAGATCGTGCCGCGCGCGCTGCGGCTGCGTGTCCCCCGCTCGGGCTAGGAGATCCTGCGGCTGAACGACTTCACGACCGTCTTGCGCGCGAGGACGGCTCCGGTGTCCGAGGGCTCCTCGCCCCGGGCGTCCCGGAAAGGTCACGCGACTCTCCGCGACCCGGTCAGGTGCCAGCCCCGGTCGCGCCGCCGCCCACGGCAAGGAGCACGCCGAGCCACGGAAGGAGAACGCGACGCAAGCCGAGCCGGCGTAGCGCTCGCGTCCCGATTCCGCTATGCGGGGGGCGAGCGCCTCGCCCGGCTCCGGGACGCGCCCGTGCCTCGCGAGGACGTCTTCGTCTTCTTCAGCGCCGCGAGCTCTCTTTCCAGCTTCGCGACGCGCGCCTCGAGCGCGTCGATGCCGCGCACCTTCTTGCCGAGCTCGTCCACACGGGTGCGCAGGTCGTTGAACGCCGAGAGCGCCTTCTGGCCGCCCGGGAGCTCCGACAGCCGCTGGAGCGCTTCCTCTCCCGCGTCGGCGAGGCGGGTCATGAAGTCGTCCGGCTTCTGCGCCGTCTTCCGGCGTGTCGTCGTCGGTGACATGACGCTAGTCTAAGCGGCCGCGCCCTCGGAGCGCGTCCGCGACTGCGGCGAGCGTCCTCCCTGCCGGCCCGTCGATCTTGAGAAGCGCCCCGTCGTCGAGCGCTGTCGGGCCACGGTTGACGATCGCGAAAGCCCGCGCCTCGAGCGGAAGCCCGGCCACCGGCCAGACCTCCAGCGTCGAGCCGACCACGAGCACGAGCTCCGCGCCGCGGGCGAGCTCGGTTGCACGCTCCATCGCACCCGCCGGCAGGAGCTCACCGAAGAGCGTGACTCCGGGCTTCAGGATCTCGCCGCAGTGGACGCAGAGCGGAGCCGCGCGCTCCTCGAGCTGCGCGAGGACGGCATCGGTTCCCTCCGTCCAGAGGCACGAGGGGCAGACGGCGGTGCGGATCGAGCCGTGAACATCGATCACCTTGCGGCTTCCGGCCCGCTCGTGGAGGGTGTCGATGTTCTGGGTGACGACCGCCCGTACGAGGCCGCGGCGCTCGAGCTCCGCGAGCGCGCGGTGGCCGGCGTTCGGCTCCGCCGCGAGCAGGGATCGGATCCGCTTCCGGTAGAAGCTCCAGACGCGCTCGGGATCCCGCCGGAAGGCCTGGATCGAAGCCACCTCGAAGGGATCGACCGTCGCCCAGATCCCGGTCGGGGAGCGAAAGTCCGGGATCCCGCTCTCGGTCGAGATCCCCGCGCCCGTCAAGACGACGCACGGCTGCCGCTCGCGCAGGAGCGAGGCTAGGTCGGCAGCCGACACGCGCCGATTCTAGGGTTGCACCCGTGGAGGGCTTCCCGTTCTCGACCGAGGTCAAGGTCCGCTTCGCGGAGACCGACGCGCAGGGGATCGCCCACCATGCCGCCTTCCTCGTATGGCTCGAGGTCGCGCGTGTCGAGCACCTCGAACGGTACGCCGGCGGCTACCAGGCGATCCGCGATCGGGGTCTCGAGGCGCTGACGACGGAGGTGCATCTCCGCTACCACCGGGCCGCGTACTTCGACGAGCGGCTGACGGTCTTCGCCCGCTGCGTCGACGTGCGCGGCGCGCGGTTCCGCTACGAGTACCGGATCCTTCGCGGCGACGAGCTCGTCGCGGAGGGGTTCACGAGCCATGCGACCGTGGACCGGGCGACGTCCGGTCCGACGCGCGTGCCCTCATGGCTGGCCGACGCCGTGACTACGGCGGAGGCGGGGTAGCGCCGTCGTCCGCCGGCGGCGTTGGAGCGTCCGCGGCCGGTTCCGTCGGCTTCGCCGGAGCTTCCTTCTCGGGCGCCTTCGGCTTCGGCTTCGTGCCGACGCGGACGACGCGCGTCTCGCCCTTGTACGACGTGTTCCACGTCTCCTCGCGTAGCACGGCTCCGTCCGGCCGGTAGACGGTGCGCGTCACCGACGTCGCGCTCGGCTGCGAGCCCTCCTCTTCGATCATCGTCTTTCCTGCGACGAGCGTCCGATCCTTGACGCGCTTCACAGCCACCGGGCCCGTGACGCGCCTCGTTCCCGCGGAGCTCTCGACGCGGCGGCGCTCGCCGCCGTAGATCGAGACGGTGATGCCGTCGGACTCCGCGAACCCCTTCACCAGCACCCAGTCGTCGGTGTCGTTGACAAACTTCAGGTCGAGCGAAGGCCAGTAGACGGTCGCGTCGCGACCGAGCGGGTAACGACTGATGTAGAGCGAGTGCGGGTTCCGTTCGGTGATCTTCAGGCCCGCCTCCCACACGGCGTTGAACACCGTCGTCGCGACCTGGGACGTTCCGCCTCCGACCTCCTCGGCGTAGCGCGTGCCGATGATCACCGGAGCAGAGCGAAAGCCGCGCTCCTCCGTGCGCTCGCCGATCGCGTCGTTGAGCGAGAACGTTCCGCCGGGCGGGACGAGCGTGTCGTCCAGGAACGTGACGCCGAGCCGGAGGTTCGTGATCCGATCCGAGGTACCGGAGTTGTAGGTCTTGTAGCTCGCCATCCTCGTGTCGATCCCCATCGCCAGCGCGTCGCGCGTCGTCCGCTCGGGGCGGGCGCGTGTGACCGCGAGTGTCGCGACACGGTTCGAGCGGGAGGTCGCGGCCCGCAGCAGCGCTCGCGCGGCGCGGGCGATGTCGAGCTCGGTTCCGTTCCGCGAGGGGACGATCTGGATGCTGTCGCCCGTGACGGCGAAACGGGCATCGACCGGCGGCCGGCCGACGCGACTCGAGAGCTCCCGGAAGTAGGCGTCGGCGCGCGGACCTGCGATCGCGAGGCGCAGCCCGCCGTTGCTCGGCAACGACAGGAGCTCCGCGATCCGCCGTGGGGGGACCCTGAAGCTGCGCTTGGGCGCCCGGAGGACGACGGGCGCGGACACGGCGACTCGCGCACGGCGGGCCGCGGGCGCAAGCATGCCGGCGGTCACGCTCGGGGCGACGACGACGACGGGGAGCGCGGTCGGGGCGGCGGTCCGGTCCAGCGAGCCGAGCGTCCGCACCACCGTGCGGGCGGCTGCGTCTCGTT
>JBOHBD010000258.1:0-7367 GCA_050698195.1 Gaiellaceae bacterium | reverse complement strand
ACGTCGGGCTGTCCGCCGGCTTCCTGTTCCTCTGCATTTTCGACTTCATCAGCGCGGAGCGGAAGAACCCGGCGGCGGTCGTCGAGGCCTTCAAGCAGGCATTTACGCCGGGCGAAGGACCAGTGCTCGTCATGAAGAGCATCAACGGCCGCGAGCGCAAGCCCGAGTTGCTCGCGATGCTGCGCGCAGCGGCCGGTGATCGGCCGGATATCCACGTTCGCGACGGATACGTATCCGCGGATGAGAAGGAAGCGATCATGGCGGCATGCGACTGCTTCGTCTCCCTCCACCGGAGCGAAGGATTCGGCCTGACCTTGGCCGAGGCGATGTCGTACGGGAAGCCCGTCGTCGCGACCGGCTACTCCGGGAACCTCGACTACATGGACGAGGAGAACAGCTACCTCGTGCCGCACCGGCTGGTCCCGATCCCGAGCGACTGGTGGGCGTTCTCACCGGGCGCCGAGTGGGCCGACCCGGACGTGGGTGCGGCCGCCGTGCTCATGCGGCACGTGTACGAGGATCAGGCGGAAGCGCGTGCTCGGGGCGCCCGTGCGCGCGAGGAGATCCTCGCGCGGCTCTCGCTCGAGCGAACGGCAGAGAGCATTGCGAGCCGCCTCGCCGTGGTACGCGAGCGCGGTGCGGTGACGGCACGGACATCCCCGCACGACGCGCGGCCGCCCATCCTCGAGGCCTCCCAGGAGCTGGCGAAGGGAGTCGGCGAGAGCCTTGCCGGGTCGGCCGCGGGGCCGATGCCGGCGTCGTTGATGCGTCGCCTGCTCCTTCGCGCCTTCTGGCCCTACCTCGAGCACCAGCACCGGCTGAACATGTCCATGCTCGACGCCCTCACCGGCCTGCAGCGGTCCGTGGACGACCTCTCCGAACGGCTCGCCCAGCTCGAAGCGGGCGATCGCCCGAAGGGCTCAGGCTCCGACGATCTCGATCTCGGGTAGCGGGAAGACGAGACGCCCGCCGTTCTGGAGGTACGTCTCCTCCCGCTCGACGATCGCATCCCGGAAGTGCCAGGGGAAGACGACCAGGTAGTCCGGCTGGGCCTGCCTCATCTCCTCCTCCGAGACGATCGGGATCCCCGATCCGGGGGTGACATGCCCGAACTTGTCGGGGTTGACATCCGCGATCGCCTCGATGTCGGCAGGCGTGAACCCGCAGAACTGGAGCAGGACGTTGCCCTTGGTCGAAGCGCCGTATCCCATCACGCCGGCTCCGTCCTCGCGCAACGTTCGGATCAGCTGGATCAGGTCGGTGCGGTGCCGAAAGACGCTCTCCTCGAACCGACGGAAGGGCCCGGGCGTGTCGAGCCCGATGCGTTGCTCCTGGGCGAGGAACCACTCGATGAGAACGCGACTCGGTGGGATCGGAGATCCTCTGTGGCCGGCGGTGACCGCGAAACTCCCTCCGTTCACTCGGTTGAACCTCACGTCGATCAGCTCGAGCCCCGCTTCGTCGAGGATTCGGCGGACGACGGCCAGCGAGTAGTACTCGAGGTGCTCGTGGCAGACGGTGTCGTAGGCGGTGAGACGCAGCATCGAGGGCATGTACGACTGCTCGAAGTGCCAGACGCCGTCCGGAGCTAGGCAGTCGCGTACGTCTCGGGCGAAGGCCACGGGATCCTCGAGGTCGTAGAACATCGCTATGGACGTGACGATGCGGGCAGGCGCGTCGCTTGCCTCGCGAAAGCTCTGCGCGGAGAAGAAGCTCGTGACAGTCTCGGCCTGCGGCGGGTAGAAGGAGGCGAACCGCGCTGCCGTTGGATCGATGCCGATCAGGCGGACGTCCTCGGTCGTGTACGAGGACAGGAGGGTGCCGTCGTTGCTGCCGATGTCGAGTACGACGTCGCCGGGTGAGAGCTCGACGAGCGCCTCGAGGCCGCGCGCCTTCCGCGCGAGGTGCTGCGACATCGTGCGATTCAACCCCGACCGGTAGCCGTAGTTGTCGCCGTACATCTCGTCCGGGTCGTAGCTGTGGGCGAGCTGGAGCAAGGTGCAGGACGTGCACCAGAGGAGCTCGAGCGGCCCTTGGGTGACCTCCTCATCCGGCGCCGTCGGGAAGACCCCGGTCAACGCCTGCGCGCCGAGATCGAGGACGCCGACGAGATCCGGCGAGCCGCAGAGCCGGCACGCGGCGATGGACGACGCCGTCGCGTCGCTCGAGATCGTCACCGCTGGGCGGATCGAAGCGTCGATCGCCCCGGACGATATCGAGGTGGGTCGTCGACACGAGACTTGTTCACAGCGTTCGCGATCCATTCCTCGATGTCACGGGCGAACTGCTTCCACGTCGGAAGCTCGAGCCCCTGGATCGCGCGCCGGAATTCAGCGTTCCGGTCCGGATCGGCCATTGTCTCGATCGCGAATCGAACCCCCTCGGCCGTGACCTCCTCGAGACGGATTTGCCCGGCATCGGAGAGACGCTCGAGCGCAGGAAGCTTGGCAGAGACGACGACGGGGCACCCGGCATGGAGCGCCTCGAGCGGGGGAACCCCACACCCCTCGGCATCGCTCAGGAACAGCATTGCGGCAGATCGGGCAAGCGCGTCGGAGATGACGTCGTCTCCCGCCCGATCGAGCCATGACACCGTCTTCTTCCTCGACAGCGCTTCGAGGCGCTGGATCACATCGGGCTGCTCGGGTCCGCGTGCGCCGAGCACCACCAGGCCATAGTCGCGCCCTGCCGACCAGATCTGCTCGAAGGCATCGAGCACGACGCCGATGCGTTTACGGGCTTCGACCGTGCCGACGACGACGAATGCCGGTGTCGCCGAGGACTGAGCGCTGTGCGGTTGCAGTCCATCGGCCCCCGGTCTGGCGACTATGCCATTCGTCGTCCTTCGCCGAGCGAGTCTCTGCTCGAAGGTGTCTCGTGACGACTGGGAGATGAATGCGACGTTCTCCGAGCTCGCGATGACGTGGTGATACCGCGTGAGGGCGGCACCGTCGTCGGCACGGTGTGAGAAGTACCTCGGGTGTGTCAGCGGAAGGGCGTCGTAGTAGATGAAACATGTCACCCAGCGGCGCCGGCTGATCGCCACGGCAAGACTATCGCGACGAAACGTTGGCTCAGGCAGAAGGTAGGCGTCAAACGCAGATTCGAGTGTTGCTGTCGAGACGATCTCCTGGACTCGACTGCGGAGCGCATCGTGGACCTCGAGTGAACGCCACCGGAGGTCGGGCTCGAGTGCATGTCTGCTCCAACTGAAGGTCGGTTCGATTATCGAGCCGAGCTCCGAGAGAGGCCCTGTCAAATATCTTTCGTCGTCGAGGAGGCCGAAACACGCGTCCACCGAGTCACCGGACCAGTCCTGGGCCAGGTGGCGTAGTACGCGCTGTACGCCCGTGGTCGCCGGCGATCGTGTGTACTGAGTGACGTCGACGAGGACGCGAGCGTGCTCTCGCGTCACGCTGCCTCGATCTCCAACGCCTCGAGCAAGGAGCGGGCGTACGCGTCGACCGATCGGCGCTCGAGGTACTCGCGGCGTGCAGCCTCGATCGTCTCGACGTCGCGTCGTCGTGCATCGCTGAGCCCTTCGATCGCCTCGGCGAGCAGCAACGAGCTCGTCGTCGGCGTCGTCGTGGCAACATAGAAAGGGACGTCCAACTCGGCTGCGATGTCCGTCGTCGTCACCGTAGGTATGCCGAATGCGACACAGTCGGTCAGGCCTCCGCTCAGGGAGAGGAGCGCGCTCGTCCGTATCTGGACGGCGACGTCAACTCCGAGAAGGAGCTGGTCGAGCACGCTCCGCGCGACGTGGCCGTGGTACGTCACGTGGTGGACGACTCCCAGGTCGTCGGCGACCTTCTCGAGTACGCGTCGTTCGCCCGAAGGTGCCTCTCCGACGATGTGGAGGTGCGCGGGGATCTTCCAGCTCCGCAGCCAGGCCGTTGCGCCGACGATGAGGTCGAGACCCTTTGTCCGTCGATCGACGAGGCCGAAGGTCGCCACGTGAAGCTGGTCGCTCTGCAGGCGCAGTGACTCGCGCGCTCGCAAACGCGCAGCGTGGTCGATTTCGTCGTGCGGGAGGTTGTACGGCACGAATGGCACGACACACGGCCTGACGCCGGTCTCCGTCCTGATCCGCTCGGCCAGCGCCGTTCCATGAACGATGAGCGGAGAGGCTTGTCGGGCGATGATGTCGTAGCCGATCGACGCGAAGCGATCGGGCTCCCTCATGAGGTCGGCGACCTGCTCGGGTTCGATGCTGCGAGCGTCGGTCGACAAGAGCTGTGCCGCCCACTCGACGCCACGGTCGTAGCCGTACGACTCGACCATGCTCGCGTCGTGCGCGATGCAGGCGCCGCCGTACGCCCCCAGCAGGTCGAGAATCGGGAAGTGGAAGTGACTGTTCCCGACGACGTTGATCACCGTGTCGAAACGCGTGTCGAGATACGGCGCGGCGGAGAGTCGTCGCATCGGCAGGCGAGGTGACGGATCGGCCGCCGACGAGTAGACCTCGACGTCGGCGTGCTTGGCCACTTGTCGGAACGTGAACGCCGTGAAGTCGGCGACCCCCGATCGGTGTGGAGGGAAGGGCGAGACGACGGCGATCCGAGGACGCGCTCGACGCGGAGCCACCCGACGGCGCGTCGGCCGGCGTGCGAGGAGGTCTCCGAGAGCGTCCCTCACCCGCGCGAGCACTGCCTCGGGATCAGCGGTGTCGCCGAGGGTCGCTCGTTCGCTCTCGGTGACGCTCGATCGATTCGCGCGGCAGTGTGAGATGGCTCTCCCGAGACCCGGGATGTCCGTAGGAGGAGCCAGCCACGGCCCCGGGCCGAGCAGCTCGCGATGCACGCCGATGTCGGAAGCGACAACCGGTGTGCTTCGGAGCACGGCTTCCGCGACCGGGATCGAGAATCCCTCGGCGAACGAGCCCACGAAGGCCAGCTCGGCCGACTCGTAGAGCGCTGCGAGCTGATCCGGTGGAACGTTGCCGGGCAGCTCGAGCGCCTCACTCGGCAGCCCGGTTGCGCGTGCAAGCTCCTCGAGTGCGGTCGTTTGCGTGCCGGTGAGGCTTCCGGTGACGATGATCTCGAGCGGGGAGCCGCCGCCTCGAAGATGGTGAGCCAGAGCCGCGATCGAGGCTGCGACGTTCTTGCGGGAATCGCCACCGACCGGGACGAGCATGAACGGGTCCGCAGCGTTCCGATCCGCTGGAGGCACGTCTCGGAGCGGGTCGCCCACGCCTGTCGCAACCGTCCGCACGTCCTCGCCGAGGACGCGCCGGCAGTCGTGCTCGGTCGTACGCGAGATCGGCAGGAGCAGGTCGTAGTGTCGGAGTGCCTCGAGCCTTGCTCGGTTCGAGAGGGCCGAAGCGGCGGTCTGGAGGTACGCAGATGGGAACGCGCTGGGGATGAAGTCGTAGACCACGCTCGCAGTCAGGCAGTCTGCGCTCGCGAGAAACGGAATCGTGGGAGCGAGGCTCGCCGTCATGGGTGACAGCTCGACGAAGAGGGCGATGTCCGCGAGGCGGACCTCGAACGGCGTCGCGATCGTCCGATCCGCCAGCGTCAGTACCTCGGGATCCAGCGCGGGGAGCTCTGCGTTCGTTAGAAGGACGAGCGCGTCACCCTGCGCGGCTGCTCGTGTGGCTTCGACGACTGCTTGGGCGTGCAGCCCGACACCACGACGGCGATACGCCCGATCCTGCAGGCAACGGGCGTCGACGACGACCATGCGTTCACGCTCGCCGCCGGCCGAGTGGACGGAGACGCCGTTGACGAGCTGTACCACCGCGTCCGCCTCGACCACGGCCTGCCGCTCTTCGCAGGACAACAGTCGGTCGCGGAGCGACTGCTCGTCGGCCCAGCCGAGCCGTTCGATCTTCTCGGCGACGCGCATCGCGCCCCTCCCGGCCAGCGGGACGTAAGGGTTGCCGAAGGCGCGGATCAGAGGATCGAGCGACGGCGATGCACGCCTCCTCGTCCGATCCTTGCCGCGGGGGAAGTGCCAGGGCTCACCCTTGGCCACGGCTGCTGTATAGGCACCAGCGGGTGAGAGAGGCTTCCTCCGCCGCTTCGGCAGTCGTCGTGCGACGGCAGTCGCGGGCCGACCCGCTGCTGCGACGAGTCGCCCGGCTCGCCAGGTGCGTGATCGATAGACGGCGTCGAGATCGCTCCTCAGGCGATCGTTCGCCTCGGACACCCGGCGCCGCTCTAGCTGCGTCGCCTCGAGCGAGACTCGGAGATCGTCTCTCGCAGCTCGCAGGGAGTCGAGATCGCTCCACAGTCTCGCGTTCTCCTCGACGAGACGCTCCCGTTGCAGTCTGCCGTCGTCGCGAGCCACCCGGAGCTCGTCGGCTTCCTCTCTCAGGGCGGCGACCTCAGCCTGGCTCTCGTGGAGGGAGGCGGGAACGAAGCGATCCAGTGCCGAAACCGGATACGCCAGGATCGGACCCAGGTCCGTGTGCGCGCGATCGACGTAGAAGCGATTGATCCCGTCGAAGGCTGCGAACTCGTACGCCTCGCCCGCCAGGATGCCCTCCCACTCTTCGAATGCCGGCGCAGTGCTCCACGACTCGACGGCCTCGACCACGACGACGATGGGCCTGAAGGAACGCCAGTCCGAGGAGGCCAGTACGTCGCGCTCTGCGCCCTCGACGTCGACCTTGAGGAAGTGGATCGTTCGTCCTTCCGCGTGCTCTCGGAGGATCGTCTCGAGGCGGTGTTCGGGGACGGAGACCTCCTCGTATCGTTCGATCGCCTCCGGAACATGCGCGTGAGCCTCCAGGTCGAGAGTCGACATCCCCAGATCTGGATATGTCAGGTAGAAGGGCACTTCGCCCTCGGACTCGCCGACCGCGGCCTGAATGTTCACGTCGCGCGCGCGGGCGCTGCTGAGCGCTTCGAAGGCTGGGCCTGGCTCGACGTTGATGCCCGACCAACCGCGGTCGTAGAACAGTCGCGTGACCGAGCCCTCCGACGGCTCGCCGGCACCGACATCGACGTAGAAGCCGACCTCGACGTCCCGGAACACTCTCCAGAGCCTCACGTCCTCGGCGCTCTGACTGAATGAGACGATCGTCTCGCCTCCGGTCGACGATGGAGGAGGTGAAGTCCTGCGGGTCAACTCGATGAGATCGGAGTCACGACGGCGACACCTGACGTTACCTGCCTCTGGAGCTGCGGCTCGGCGTCCAGCTTGGCACGCCTGCAGATCGGGTGTGAGCGAAGGGAGGCGCCGATCGCACTCGGCTCCCGGCGAGTACGTGTGCAGCGCTCCCGGGTCAGCCGTCGCGAAGCGAGAAGTCGAAGGGAATCTGGCCGCTGTGCGGGTCGATGCGCTGCTTGTCCGGCCGCTCCGGGTCGAACGGGATCGTGGGGAAGTTCATCAGGAACGCCTCCGTCGTCCCCCAGTTC
>JBOHBD010000257.1:0-3282 GCA_050698195.1 Gaiellaceae bacterium | reverse complement strand
GTCGGGAGACGTCATCCAGCTCCTCGCCGACAATCCGAAGCTGAAGTGGGGGGTCCCGAGCGACGGCGGGATGATCTGGACCGACAACATGTTCATCCCGCAGGGCGGCAGCGTCGCGACGGCGTCGACGTACATGAACTTCGTCTACGACCCTGCGGTCGCAGCGAAGATCGCCGCCTACGTGAACTACGTGCCGCTGGTCAAGGGTACGAGGGAGGAGCTCGCCAGGACCGACCCGGACACGGCTCAGAACACGTTGATCTTCCCCGACGACGCGCTCCTCGCCCAGCTGCACCAGTACGACTCGGAGGCGCTCAACAACGACGAGCACATCACGAAGTGGCAGGCGGTCCTCGGCCAGTAAGGCGTGGGGGAACCCAGAGTACCCCCACGAGCCCCCTCCTTCTCCGAAGCCCATGGCATTGACCGTGCGTGGGCTCCCGCCGGGCCGGTCTTCGGGGCTCCCAGGAAGTGCAAATCACTTCCTGGGGCTGAAAGCCCGGCTCCGCCAGAACGCGTAGTGCAGGGAATGGACGTGGCGATCGCCACCGGCTGCCGGAGCTCGCGTGGGTAGCTTCTTCCACCGCCACCCCGGCGTCGCGCCGTACCTCCTGCTCGCGCCGGGGCTGCTCTGGCTCGCCGTCTTCTTCCTCGTCCCACTCGGGTTCCTCGGCTACCAGTCGCTCCAGTCCGGCATCTTCCCGACCTACGAGTTCACCTGGGAGTTCTCGAACTTCTCGGATGCCCTCTCCGACTACCGCGAGCAGCTCGTCCGCTCGTTCGTCTACGCGGGGATCGCGACCGTGGCGTGCCTCCTGCTCGCCTACCCGCTCGTCTACTGGATCGCGTTCCGAGCGGGGCCGTGGCGGAACCTGTTCCTGCTCTTCATCGTCGCGCCGTTCTTCGTCACCTACCTGATCCGGACCCTTGCCTGGCTCAACATCCTCGCCGACGAGGGCCCGGTCGTCGGCTTCCTCCGCGGCATTCACGTCCTCGAGGAGGACGGCCGGCTGCTCGCGACGACCTTCGCCGTCGTGGCGGGGATCACCTACAACTTCTTCCCCTTCATGGCACTCCCGCTGTACGTCTCGCTGGAACAGATCGACGCGCGGCTGCTGGAGGCGGCGAAGGACCTGTACGCGAGCCCGACCCACGCGTTCCTGCGGGTGACGCTCCCCTTGTCGGCCCCCGGGATCGTGGCCGGCACCCTCCTCACCTTCATCCCGGCGGCGGGAGACTTCATCAACGCGGAGCTGCTCGGGACCCCCAACCAGCAGATGATCGGCAACGTCATCCAGGCGAAGTTCCTGGAGTCTCTCGACTACCCGACCGCGGCGTCGCTCTCGTTCATCCTCATGGCGATGATCCTCGTCGGACTCCTCGTGTACGCGAGGATCGTCGGCTCGGAGAAGCTCACGGGATGACGTGGCGCCTCGTCAAGCGGCACGTGCTGACCGCCTACGCGCTCCTCGCCGTCGGTTACCTGATGCTGCCGATCGCGGTCGTGATCCTCTTCTCGTTCAACGACCCCGCTGGTCGCTTCAACTACGTCTGGCAGGGATTCACCCTGGACAACTGGCTCGAGTGGGACGCGGTGCTCGGCATTCGCGACGCGGTCGTCGTCTCCCTCGAGATCGGCTTGTTCGCGACGGTCGTGGCGACGGCGCTCGGAACGCTGATCGCGCTCGCGATCGTCCGGCACGAGTTCCACGGCCGCGGCTCGACGAACATGCTCGTCTTCCTGCCCATGTCGACCCCGGAGATCGTGCTCGGCGCGTCGCTCCTGACGCTGTTCCTGAACATGACGAGCGTCTTCACGCTCGGGTTCTGGACGATCTTCATCGCGCACGTCATGTTCATCATCAGCTTCATCGTCGTGACCGTGAAAGCGCGTCTGATCGGGTTCGACCGGCACCTCGAGGAGGCGGCGATGGACCTGGGTGCGAACGAGTGGACGACGTTCCGCAAGATCACGCTGCCGCTGCTCGCGCCCGCCATGCTGGCGGCGGCGCTGCTCGGGTTCGCCCTGTCGATCGACGACTTCGTCATCACGTACTTCAATGCCGGCGGCGAGCAGACGTTCCCGGTGTTCGTCTGGGGGATCGCGCGCGTCGCCGTGCCGCCGCAGGTGAACGTCGTCGCGAGCGCCATCTTCCTGATCGCGATCGCGCTCGCCCTCGCTAACGTCCTCTGGCAGTACCGGGCCGCGAAGAGACAGAGGGGAGCAACGGCTTGAGCGCCACCGCCGTCGATCTGCAGAAGGCCGCGAAGGAGCACCTCTGGATGCACTTCACGCGCATGGGCGGGTACGCGACCGCGGACGTGCCGATCATCGTCCGGGGCGAGGGGTGCTACCTCGAGGACGTCAACGGGAAGCGCTACCTCGACGCGCTCGCGGGCCTGTTCTCCGTCAACATCGGCTACTCGTTCGGCGAGGAGATCGGGCAGGCGGCGCTCGAGCAGATGCGCGAGCTGCCGTTCTACACGAACTGGTCGTACGCGCACCCGCGGGCGATCGAGCTCGCCGCGGAGGTGGCCTCGCTCGCGCCCGGAGACCTGAACCGCGTGTTCTTCTGCTCGGGCGGCTCCGAGGCGGTCGAGTCGGCCTGGAAGCTCGCCCGCCAGTACTACCGGGCGAAGGGCTCGCGCGAGCACCGCTACAAGGCGGTCGCGCGCCACGTCGCCTACCACGGGACGACCTTCGGCGCGCTCACGCTCAACGGGATCCCGCCGATCCGGGAGCCCTTCGAGCCGCTCCTGCCGGAGGTCCGGCACGTCTCGAACACGAACCGCTACCACCGCCCGCCCGAGGAGACGGAGGAGGACTTCACGCGCTTCCTGCTCGAGGAGCTCGAGCAGGCGATCGTCGCGATGGGGCCGGAGACCGTCTGCCTCGTGCACATGGAGCCGGTCCAGAACGCCGGGGGAGCCTTCGTCGCGCCCGCCGGCTACTGGGCGGGGGTACGCGAGATCTGCGATCGCTTCGGCATCCTGCTCTCCGCGGACGAGGTCATCACCGCCTTCGGGAGGCTCGGGCACTGGTTCGGCTCCGAGCGCTACGACATCCGTCCCGACCTCGTGACGATCGCGAAGGGGCTCTCGTCCTCGCACGCGGCGATCGGCGGCGTCGTCGCGACCGACGGCGTCATCGAGCCCTTCCTCTCCGAGACCGGGATGTTCTCGCACGGGATCACCTTCGGCGGCCACCCGGTCATGTGCGCGATCGCGCTCAAGAACATCGAGATCATGAAGCGGGAGCGGATCCTCGAGCACGTGCGGGAG
>JBOHBD010000256.1:0-2825 GCA_050698195.1 Gaiellaceae bacterium | reverse complement strand
GCGCTGGCCGGCCTGTTCGGCGATCGCCTGGCCCGAAACGGCTTCGCGGATGGCGTCGTCGAAGCGTCCGAGAGCGCAGTCGACCTGCGCGAGCATGACGCGCACGTACGGCAGCGAGCTCTCGTCGCCGAGCTCGGCGGCGAGCTCGGCCATCTCCTCGAACGAGCGGTGCGCGCCGGCGAGGTCGTCGTGCCAGAACCGGACGACGGCGGCAGGAAAGCCCGGCTGCCGGAGGATCGGTCTGTGCGTCGACGACGTCCGCAGGCGGAGTGCCTGCTCCGTCGTCGCAAGCGACTCCGGTCGGCCGAGGGCGGCCTCCGCGAGCGCCTTCGTCCCGAGAGCCTCGGCAAGCAGGGACGTGTCCCCGTGCACCTCGGCCGCCTCCGCGGCCAGCGCCGACAGCTGCACGGACTCCCCGAGGCGCTCGCGTAACCGAAAGAGCGTGGCGCTGAGGCCTTCGCGGGCGACCGCCTTCGCCACGGAGCCCGGCTCGGCCTCGGCGATCGCCTGCTCGTAGAGCGCGGAGGCGGCGCGCAGGTCGTCGTCGTACGAGCGGACGCGGGCGAGCGTGACGAGCACTCTCGCCCGCTCGGGGCCTGCGGCCAGCCCGTTCAGCTCTCCCTCGAGCAGACCACGCGCGCGCTCCGTGTCGCCGGCCTCGTGATGCGCGGTGGCGGCACTCAGCGCGCGCTCGCGCGCCTCGTGCTCGTCGGACGGAGGCGTCAACGCGCAGGCCCTCTCGAGCAGGAGCCCGGCGGCGCGCGGAGCGCCGCGGCTTTGGGCGTGCGCGGCCGCCGTCTGGAGCGCGGCGGCGACCGCGGCGTCGGGCTCCGTCGTCGACATCGCCAGGTGCCGGCCCCGCGCCTCGGGACCCTCGACGAGATCGGCCAGGGCGGCGTGAACCTCCGCGCGACGAGCGCGATCCGCGATCTCGTACGCCCCGGCGGCGAGCAGCGGGTGCGTGAAACGGATCCAGTCGCCCTCGAGCTCGATGACGTTCGCGGCGAGCGCCGCCTCTCGTGCGGCGGTGCCGCCTGGCCCGGTCGCCGCCTCGACGAGCGTGACCGTCGGATGCGAGAGCGCCGAGGCGACGAGCAGGTAGTCCCGGCTCTCCGGCGGGAGCGCGAGAAGCCGGTCGTGGACGAGCTCGTGGAGCGACTCCGGGACGGGGAGCGGTTGTCCCGCCTCCACGTATCCGCCCGTCCTTCGGAGCCCGCGGACGATCTCGAGGGCGTAGAACGGGTTGCCGCCGGAGGTGGCGTGCACCTCGGCGAGCAACGGGCGTGGAAGCGTGATCCCGAGCTGCTTCCGGACGACGTCGTGCAGTGCGTCGAGCGCGAGCGGGCCGACGTCGACCGGATGGAAGCGGCCTCCGAGAAGCGATCGACGAAGCTCGTCGACCAGCGGGCTCTCGTGGGTCGTGCGCAGTGCGAGGAGCAGGCCGACGCGCTCCCGATCCAGGCGTCGCGCCGCGTACGTGAGCGCTCCCGCGGACGCGAGGTCGAGCCACTGCACGTCGTCGACCGCGATCACGAGCGGATCGGGCTCTCCGAGGCCTTGCACTCCACCGAGTAGGGCGACGCCGACGGCGTGGGCATCGGGAGCCGGCCCCGCTTCGTCCTCCTCGTCGTCGTCGAGCACGAGCGCCCGCGCGAGCGCACGCCGTTGCGCCGCCGGGAGCGCGGCGAGCGCCTCCTCGAGAACGGGGTCGAGAAGGTCGCCGATCGCCGCGAACGACAACGCGGTCTCGCTCTCCGTCGGTCGTGCGCGCAGCACGCGAGACCCACGTTCCGCAGCGTGCTCGACGCCCGCCTCCAAGAGCGTCGTCTTCCCAACGCCCGCCTCACCCTGAAGCACGAGCGCCGCAGCTCCGTCGTAGACGCGGTCGACGAAGTCTCGGATCGAAGCGAGCTCGGCCTCCCGGCCGACGACGGCCACGGACATGGCCGGTCGATCGTACGCCGGGGCCGCGGCGAAACCCAGCCCCGGGGTCAGGCTTCAGCCTGCGCGGGCGTTCCTACGCGGGAGCCGGTTCGGGCGCTTCGACGGCCTCGAAGGAGAGATCGCCGTCTCCGGCGTCGACGCGGACGGTCTCGCCCTCCGAGAACCGTCCTTCGAGCAGCTCGAGCGCGAGCGGGTTCTCGAGTAGCCGCTGGATGGCGCGCTTGAGCGGACGGGCGCCGTACGCAGGATCCCAGCCCGCCTCCGCGAGCGCGTCCTTGGCAGCGTCCGTCAGCTCGAGCTCGATCCGCCGGTCGGCAAGGCGTTCGCGGAGCCGGGCAAGCTGGAGCTCGACGATCTCGGTCAGCTGCTCGCGCGTGAGCGGCGCGAAGACCACGACCTCGTCGATCCGGTTGAGGAACTCCGGCCGGAAGCGGTCGCGAAGCTCCTCCGGCGAGCGGATGTTCGAGGTCATGATCACGACCGTGTTGCGGAAGTCGACCGTGCGGCCGTGACCGTCGGTCAGGCGACCGTCGTCGAGGAGTTGGAGGAGCGGGTTGAATACCTCGGGGTGCGCCTTCTCGATCTCGTCCAGCAGGAGCACCGCATACGGCCGGCGCCGCACCGCCTCGGTGAGCTGGCCGCCTTCCTCGTAGCCGACGTAGCCGGGGGGTGCGCCGACGAGACGGGCGACCGTGTGGCGCTCCTGGTACTCGGACATGTCCAGGCGGACCATGGCCCGCTCGTCGTCGAACATGAACTCGGCCAGCGCGCGGGCGAGCTCGGTCTTCCCGACGCCCGTCGGGCCGAGGAAGACGAAGGAGCCGATCGGGCGATCCGGGTCCTGGAGGCCGGAGCGCGCGCGCCGTAGCGCGTTGGACACG
>JBOHBD010000255.1:0-12366 GCA_050698195.1 Gaiellaceae bacterium | reverse complement strand
GCGTCAACCTGCTCGAGCCCATCGACGCGGGGCGGATCGTCGTTGCCGGCCGGGAGATCACCGAGCGCGGCGTCGACGTCAACGAGGTGCGCCGCGGGATCGGGATCGTCTTCCAGGCGTTCAACCTGTTCCCGCACAAGACCGTCCTCGACAACGTCACGCTCGCGCCGCGGAAGGCGCGCGGGCTCTCGCGCGCCGAGGCGGCCCGCGAGGCGGCCACGCTGCTCGAGCGGTTCGGCCTCGTCGAGAAGCGCGACGACTACCCCGACCGGCTCTCCGGCGGCCAGCAGCAGCGTGTCGCGATCGTGCGGGCGCTCGCGATGCAGCCGCGGCTCCTCCTGCTCGACGAGGTGACGAGCGCCCTCGATCCCGAGCTCGTCGCCGAGGTGCTCGAGGTCATCCGGGAGCTCGCGGGCGAGGGCATGACGATGCTCATCGCGACGCACGAGATGGGGTTCGCCCGCGACGTCGCGCACCGCGTGTGCTTCCTCGACGAGGGGGTGATCCTGGAAGAGGGCCTGCCGGAGCAGATCTTCGGCGCACCGCGCGAGCTGCGGACGCAGCAGTTCCTCCAGCGCATCGTCGAGGCCGGCCGCCTCTGAGGAGGCGCCCGTGAGACCGCCCCGTCGAGAAACCGGCACGCTCTTGTAACAGGTTCAGGGACAGGCACTCGGACACGGCCAGGGAGGACGTGTTTGAACGGACGGGTCAGTCAAAGGCCTGACGCCGAGCGCCTCCGAGACCGCCCTGGGGAGAAGCCGGCACGCTCTTGGCACTGAGACACGGCCCGCGAGGACGCGTATCTTTTGGGATGTGATCGAGGAATCGCGCCGCGTCGACGTCACGCTCGAGCCGCTCGACGAGTTCGTCGTCGTCCAGCCCGTGTCGGACGAGTCGGAGACGCGAGCGGGCCTGATCCTGCCGGCCTCGGCGACGGAGGCTGCGCCGTGCAGGACCGGCATCGTCACCGCCGTCGGCTCCGACGCGAACGGCGTCGAGGCCGGGGACAAGGTGCTGTACCCGCGCGACGCCGGCTACGATGTCCGGCTGGGCGGGATCGAGGTGAAGGTGCTGAAGCGCGAAGACCTGATCGCCCGCGTCCACGACTGACGCCTCGGCACCTCCACGCATGCACCGCCGTGACCTGCAGCTGCTCGTCGGCGCGGTCTTCCTCTCCGCGCTCGGCGACTGGCTCGCGCTGACTGCGCTCACGCTCCACGTCGAGGAGACGACGGAGTCAGGTCTCGCCGTGACGGCGCTCTTCATCGCGCTGTGGGCGCCGCTCGTCGTCTTCGCCGCGCCCGCGGGGTAGCTCGTCGACCGGTTCGACGCCCGGCGGGTGATCGTCGTCGCGTCGATCGTCCAGGCTGCGATGGCGCTCGCGCTCGCCTTCTCCGGCTCGCTCGTCCCGATCCTCGTGCTGACGGTCGCGCTCGGGACCGCGAACGCTGTGAGCCAGCCCGCCGAGTTTGCGCTCATCCCGGCCGTCGTCGTCCCCGAGCGGCTCGTTCATGACGGCGTCGGCACCAGCCGAGGTGTTCTTCGCGAAGGACTTTCTCGAGGTCGGCGATGGCGGCTTCGGCGCCCGGTGGACCTGTTGGTTCGTGGGAATGGCCCTCGGTGGGCTCCTGCTCGCACGGCGCGTGCGGGGCGAGGCGCTCGCGGGCGCGGCCCTCGTCGCGATCGTCGTGCAGAGCCTCGGGCTCGCGCTCGGCCCTGTGGCTCGTCTTCGCGCTCGCGCTTGCGTCCTACGTCGTCGGAGGCGCGGCGCACGGCACGAAGAACGTCCTCGTCCGCACGCTGATGCACGAGCGCGTCCCAGCCCGGCTCCACGGCCGGGCCGTTGCGGCCTACAACGCTCTTCGGAACGCCGCGGAGATGGTCGCGCTCATTCTCGGGGGGATCCTCATCGCGGCGATCGGCGCCCGCTGGACGCTCCTCCTCGCCGGAGCCGTGCCCGCGGCCGCAGGTCTCGCCGGGGTCGCCGCCTACCGCCGGCTCCGCCCGGGACGTTCTGGCCGTCGAGACCGCGTAGGCATCGGGGCAAGAGGCGGAGAAGGAGGGATTCGAACCCTCGAGGCAGGGTTTTCCCCACCTAACGCCTTAGCAGGGCGCCGCCTTCAGCCACTCGGCCACTTCTCCGCGGGACGCTCAGGATATCGGACTCTCCCGCCGACCCCTGGAGCGCGCCGCCGCCGGGGCCGCGGCTACCCTGTGCCCTCGACGGAGGGGTGCCGGAGCGGTCGAACGGGGCGGTCTCGAAAACCGTTAGGCGTGCAAGCGCCTCGAGGGTTCAAATCCCTCCCCCTCCGCTTTCTCCATGCAGGTTTCCGCGCCAGGCGTTTGCACAAGTGGAAACGAACGGTCTCGGTAACCGCTCCGTCCAGTCCACAGAAGTCCACTGGGATCCGCGACGGTCCATTGCCTGCCGGGCGGACTGGCGCACGAGTGGCGCACGGCACTGCGACCTCGAGCGCGCGGTGCGTTGCCCGTTGAGGCAGGGGAGTTGGTCGCACGTGAGGCATTCCCGCTCGGGTCCGCCGTCGTGCCCGTCGCCAGACCGGCACGGGGCCGACACGTTCGGGCGTGCGTGGTGATGGTCGCAACCCCCTGCCTCCTCCGCACCCCGTTCGCCGGATCGGGCCTCAAGGCGCCATCTGAACGGTGCCGGTGTACGTGTTGGTGACGACAGGGAACGGATCGATGACGCCCCGGTACTCCCCACCGCCGTGAAGCCCGGAGAGCCGACCTGTGGCCTCGACGATGCTCCAGGTCCCCTCGGCCGTCGTGGGGCCGGTGCCCTTGACGGTGACGCGGAGCGTGTAGGTGTCCGAGGCGCCCCATCCCTCACCGCCACACGTGACGAGCAACAGAACGGTGCCGACGAAGCGGTCGGACTGCCCGCGGGGGTGCGGAGCGCGCGACCCGTCACCGGCCGACCGCGCCGCCTGCCCGACGCCGTTCGGGCACAGCACGCCCGCCGGGTCCTCGACGACGGTCAACGCTTCTTCCTCGGGCTCCAGGAAGTTCAGGGTGCCCTGGAGGACGACCGGGGTGCCGGTCCGGGCGGAGACAGCCTGGCCGAGCAGCGCGGCGGCCAGCGCGGCGCCGAGCAGGAGAGTGAGTGTCTTCCCCATGGGATGCTCCTTTCCTAGACGCACGACGAGCGTGGCCGTTGCAGGTTGCGAGAGCGGTGCAGGGGACTGCAGCGAAGCTGCATCGCGCGCCGCCTACTACGATCGGAATCGGTGCGCTTCTCGGTGCTGGGGCCGATGGAGGTGCGCTCGGCCGAGGATGCCGAGCTCGAGCTCGGCGGTCCGAAGCAGCGCGCGGTGCTAGCCCTCCTGGTGGTGTCGGCGAACCACGTCGTGGACACCGATCGGCTGGTCGACGAGCTCTGGCCCGAGGGGCAAGCGCGCACAAGTCGAAAGACCGCGCAGGCCTACGTCGCCCGTCTGCGACGTGTCTTCGCCGACCACGGCGCCGAAGACGCGCTCCGTGCGCTGGCCGGCGGGTACGTGCTCGAGGCGGAGCCCGATGCCGTCGACGCTTGCCGCTTCGAGCGTGACGTGGGGCGGGCGCGGGCGCTCGTGGGCTCGGATCCGTCGACGGCGGCCTCGCTGGTGCAGGACTGTCTCGAGCTGTGGCGAGGCCGACCGTTCGAAGACGCACACCCTACCGAGGAGCTCGAAGGTGAGGCGCGGCGTCTCGAGGAGCTGCGACTGTCGGCCATCGAAACCGGCATCGAGGCCGATCTGGCGCTTGGTCGACACGGCGACGTCGTGGCAGAGCTCGAGTCGCTCGTCCGAGCGCACCCGCTCCGAGAGCGGCTGTGGGCGCTGCTGATGGTCGCCCTCTACCGGTGTGGCCGCCAGGCGGATGCCCTCGGTTGGTGTCGAGAGCTACGCGGCATCCTGGACGACCAGCTCGGCGTCGAGCCGGGCCGTGAGATCCGCGAGCTCGAGCGCCAGATCCTCAACCACGATCCGGCGCTCGACCTCCCACGTGTGCCGCCTCCGGTCGCGGCGGAACAGACTCACCGATCCCCGCGACGGGCGATCGCGGCCGCGCTTGCCGTCGCAGCGCTCGGAGCCGCCTTGGCAGCCGTGATCGTCCTCGCGCGAGGCGGAGGCGAGGACGGCCTCGAGGTCGTCGCCCGCTACCCGGTGCCCCCGGGCGCCACCGAGGTGGCGGCCACCGCCTCTGCCGTCTGGGTCTTAGATCCCGAGGGATCGACGCTCGTGACCGTCGATCCAACCACGGGCAGGACGTCCTCTGTTCCTCTGACCGATCCACCGTCCACCCTGGCAGCCGGTCACGGCTTCGTGTGGGTGGCGAGCGAAGAGGGCAGCTCGCTCACGAAGCTCGACGCCTCCTCAGGACGAGTGCTCGCCCGCATCGACCGGCTCGACCTTCGCGGCGCATCCCTCGCCGTCAGCGCGCGCGATCTGTGGATCATCCGCGAGACAGCACGCCCCTTCGTGCGAGTCGATGAGGAAAGCCTCACCGTAGAGGTGCTCGACCTCGACCTGGGCGTTCCCGTCGCTCCCGACATCACCGTCGCCGGGGATCGCCTGTGGGGCTCCAACGGCCAGATCGGACAGGTGCTCAGCCTCGATCCGAAGACCGGCTCGTCCGAGCTCCACGGCGAGCCGCTGCTCGGACAGCACGGAACGCTCAGCATCACGTACGACCGGGGGGCGATCTGGTTCAGTCAACCGACCCACGGCTCGGTGACCCGACTCGACGCCGACACGGGCACGGTCGTCGCCACCGTCTCGATCGGGGAGTCACGAACTCCGCAGTTCGTCCGGGGGGTCGCGCCGTACGAGCTCGCCGGAGGCCCGGGCGGGCTCTGGCTCACTCAGCCTGAGCGGGGCAAGGTGCTCCTCCTCGACGAGAGGACCGGCGCAGTCCGGACCGAGATCAGCCTCGATCGACCCGTCGGACTGGCCGCAGCCGCCGGAAGCATGTGGGTGCTGGATCGGGGGGCGTCGGAGCTGGTTCGCATCGACGGGCCACCGTGCTCGGAGGCCCCGTTCGTCGGCCCGGGCGCAGATCTGCGCGCTTGCGACCTGGCTCGATCCGTGTTCGTGGGCGTCGACCTGTCGGGTGCCGACCTCCGCTGGGCCGACCTACGGTCCTCCGCGCTCCAGCGCGCCGACTTCACCGACGCCGACCTCCTCGGGGCAAACCTGCAGGGCAGCGCTCTCGACGACATCACCTGGCAGAACACCCGCTGCCCCGACGGGACGCTGAGTGACCTCCACCGCGCAACTTGTGCCCTCAACCTGACGCCCTGAGTCGCGGACGGCGTCGCTGCAGCCGGGTTGCAGCCCGTTGCGGCGGGGACGCGGACCGCGCCTCCGATGATGGCCCGGCTGACTGCCAATCACCGACCGAGCGCGAGGGGCGGATCATGCGAACGAAGACGCAATTGAGTCTGGGCCGGAGGAGCAGGTGGGCCGTGACCATCCTCCTGGCTCTCGTGGCGACGGGATGTGGCGGCGGCAACGACCCGCGCCTGGCCGTCGGCTTCGACGGCGAGCGCTGCGACTACGAAGGGCCCGATCGAGTCCAGGCCGGCGACATAGACGTGAGCTTCACCAACGACAGCGAGGCTGCGGCGGGTCTCGCCTTCCTCAGCATTCCGGCCGGGATGGACGTCGAACCCGGCGTCGGCGAGGACGCGCCGATCACGAACCCTGTACCCACGGGCGGCGTCGAGCTCGTGGGTGTCGTCGAGCTCGAGGCGGGAGAGGACGCCGAGGAGGTTGCCGCCCTGGCGCCAGGAACCCACGTCCTCGACTGCGTGACCTTCGGCGAGAAAGGCCCCGAGCACTTCTGGCGAAGCGCCATCGTCGAGGTCGACCGCTGAGACACTCCAAGAGCCAGGGCTCGATGCGGAACCCGAGCTGGCCGGGAGCGAGCGTGATCGCCGTCCTTGCGGCCGTGAGGAGGATTGATCAGATTCCTGCCACCGGCCGGTCGTACGGCCGAGGGAACGCCCGACGGAGGTTGCAGCAGCATGCTCGCTACGAGCTGTATCTGGTGCTGCACATCAACGCCGCGATCGTCTGGGTCGTGTGAAATGTTCGGCTGCGACGGTCGGCCCGAGGAGGTGCCTCACTAATGGGCGGCATTCGCTGGGAGCGCTGGGCGCCGGCAAGCGGGATCGTCTATGTGTTGCTCTTTGTGGTCGGGCTCATGGTCGCGCCCAAGAGCATCGGAGAGACCGACGAGGAGATCCTCGCCTACTACGCCGACAGTGGAAACCGGGCGAGGGAGATCTCGTCCTTCTTCATCGGGATCGTGGCGGTCCTGTTCTTTCTCTTCTTCCTGAGGACACTTCACCGTCGACTTCGGTCGGTCGAGAGCGAACCGAAGAGTCTCCCCGCACTCGCCTTTGGCGCCGGTGTCACATCCGCGGCGCTGCTCGTTGGCGCGGTCGCGCTCTGGACTGGCACCTCGTTTACGATCGAGGACACGAGCGAGTTTGTGGTCGATCCAAGTCTCGCCCGGTACGTCGACACGACCGGCTATCTGCTGTTTACGGCTTCGGTCATGGTCACCTCCCTGCTCGTCGGAGCTACGTCGTTGCTTGCCGTTCGGACGGCCGTTCTCCCGACCTGGCTTGGCTGGGTTGGCCTCCCGGTGGCGGTGATTCTTCTCTTCGCGTTCTTCTTCTTTCCGCTCCTTGTGTTCTGGCTTTGGGTCTTGGCCGTCAGCGTGATCTTCATCGCGCGACCGCCCGTCACGCATGCCGCGGAGGCTGGCATCTCCAAGGGTCGCTGACGCGCCAACGCATTGGCGAAAGCACTGGCGCACGGCGCAAGAAACCTGCACAACAGCAGTTTCGAGCCGATCTCGAAACCGTTAGGCGTGCGCCGGCAACGCTCGCCGCGACGCGGCTCCCCGGCAGGACCGGCCGACCGCACCGCCGGAGACGCAACTCGTAACGAGAGCTCAACCTCGTCGCGGCCGTCGCAGTGACCCCAGCTTGGCGCAGGCGCGGCGACCGCTGCGGACAAATCCTCTTCACGTCGAACCGGGCGATTTCCGTATCGAGCCTCTCGAGCCTCCGGTGCCGGCGTCCTCCTCAGCTTCCGGGACGGACGGGAGTCAACCCGAGCTGGCGTCCGAGGTTCAGCATGTCGACGGACACCGAGACCCTGACGGCCCGCTCGTCGTCGAATGTGACGACGTCGATCTCCTCGTACTCGACACGCTCCCCAGTCGCGGGAACGCCGCCGGGGCCGGGGCCGAGCATCGTCCCGACGACGGTCCAGATGTAGACGGCCTGACGGCCGTCCAGCGAGACGTAGGGACCGCCGGCGAGGTCGAAGCGGACGTCCGGAAACGCCACGAAGAATCCGGAGATCCACTCTCGAGCGGCCTGTCGTCCCTGCACCGGCTCGGGAGCGACCGGGCTCGCCCAGACGACGTCCTCGGCGAGGAGCGCCATCACGGCGTCTACGTCATGGCGGTTCGCCGCCTCCCGCATCGACTCGCCGAAGCGTCTCGCCCGCTCCGAAGCCTCGAGCTGTCTCATCGCACCTTCCACGTTGGAGTCCAGGGTCACACGAGCTGCGGCTCAGTTCGAGGCGTCGTAGACGATCGCACCCTCGAAGCTGACATCGGTGTTGATCGCAGTGATCATGGCTTGCCCGGTCGCCCCCGCGAAACGGCCGCTACCGCCCATGATGTCCATCGTGCCCATGGAGCTGGCGCTCCCGTCGGAAAGGCTCTGCACGAACACCCCGTCCGGTGTGGCCCAGGTGAGGGTACTGCCGTCTGCGGCCGTCCACGTCTGCTCGACGGTGAAGTCGACGACGAGAAACGGGGGTGCCCCACCGGAGAGGTTGAAGGGCGGGTCGGCGACCACGCGGATGTCGAAGCCGCAGGTCACACCTGTGCCGGTGAACCGACCCATGTGGGTGGCGTTCCCGGCCTGGGTCGTGGTCAGGAACACCTCGCAGCCCGGCGGGGCGGCGTCCTGCACGGTCTCGGCGCTGAGCCAGCCGCCCTTGAAGGGTCGATCGCCGGCCGATGCTGCGATTCCCGGTCCGAGGAGAGCGAGAGCCAGCGCAGCCACGATGGTCGCTGCGATCGCCCGCCGTCTCGACACCCGCCGCGAGCGAACGGCGTGGTTCAGCGGTTGCATCGGGTACCTCCTTCGACTCGACTCGCGTCAGCGTCGCCAGTCGGGGTGGGAAAATGGTGGGACTCAGGAGAGGGAGCAATGCAGCGGCCGCTCGAAGTGAAGGTCCTCGGTCCGCTCGAGGTGATCGTCGAGGGGGCACCGAGGAAGCTCGGAGGGCCCAAGCAGCGGACGCTGCTGGGCGTGCTGGTCGTCTTCGCGAACCAGGTCGTCTCAACCGATCGGCTGCTCGAAGAGGTGTGGCCGGCCGCGCCGCCGCCCACCGCGCGTAAGACGCTCCAGCGGTACCTGAGCCACCTGCGTGGGCTCCTCGATCGACCGGATCGGATCGAGTCCGTCCAGGCCGGGTACCGACTGCTGCTCGACGCGGACGAGCTCGACCAGGGCCGCTTCGAGCGCCTGGCCGAGGATGCCCGCCTCGCCTCGGGCGCAGTCTCGGCGGCCGAGACGCTGGAGTCGGCGTTGGCCGAGTGGCGAGGATCGGCGTTCTCCGGCCTGGTCGATGCCCCGGTCCTGGGGCTCGAGTCCCGGCGGCTGGAAGAGCGCCGGCTGGCGGTCGTGGAGTCGCTCGTCGACGCGCGACTCGCACTCGGTGCTCACCTCGAGCTGGTACCAGGGCTGCAGGGGCTGGTCGACGAACACCCGCTCCGGGAGGCGTTCTGGGCGCAGCTCATGATCGCTCTCTACCGCTCGGGGCGGCAGGCCGAGGCGCTCCGCTGCTACCAGCGGGCCTACCGACACCTCAGGGACGAGCTGGGACTGGATCCGTCTCCGGACCTGCAGCAGCTCGAGCTGCGGATCCTCCGCCACGACCCCACGTTGTCGATCGAAGCGATGCCCGCGTTGCGCAGCCTGCCAACCCCGGTCACGTCGTTCGTCGGCCGCGAGCGTGAGCTCGCCGAGGTCGCAGACCTCCTGGGCCGCAGCCGCCTGGTGACGCTGGTCGGATCTGCCGGCGTCGGCAAGACACGCCTGGCGATCGAGCTCGGGCGACACCTCGAAGGCGACTACCCGGACGGTGTCTGGCCGGCCGATCTCGCCTCGCTCGCCAGGGCGGATGCGGTGACGGCCGCCGTCGCGGCCGCCCTTGGCCTGATGGGTCTGAGGCGGCCCGAGCCGGGCGAGCTCGCCCGCCAGCTCGACGGCAAGCTCCTGCTGCTGATCCTGGACAACTGCGAGCACGTCGTGGCCACCGTCGCTTCTCTGGTCGAGGCGGTCCTGCAGGCGGCACCGTCGGTGACGGTGCTTGCGACGAGCCGGATCCCGCTGCGGGTCGCCGGAGAGGTCATCTACGACCTCGATCCGTTCGCGGTTCCAAGCGCGCCGCGAGATCTCGCCGAGCTGCTGACGAGCGACGCTGGACGCCTCTTCGTCGACCGGGCGCGGGAAGCGCGCGCCCGCTTCGAGCCCGACGACGACGACCCGGCCGCCATCGCCGACATCTGCCGTTCGGTCGACGGCCTGCCGCTCGCGATCGAGCTCGCCGCCAGCCAGGTTCGGGCGCGAACGACGGCGGAGATCGCCGAGCAGCTGACCGATGCCCGGCAGCTGCTCGCCCTCGGCGCGCCGCGCGGAGACGCACGGCATCGGACGATCGCCGCTGCCATCGACTGGAGCTATCGGCTCCTGCCACAGGCAACGCAGAAGCTCTTCCGCTGCCTGTCCGTGTTCGCAGGCAGCTTCGACGCGTCGGCGGGACGCGCGCTCGCCACCGCGGGGGATCCCCCCGTCGGATGTCGGGCTGCACCTGTCCCGCCTCGTCGATGCCTCCTTGCTCCGTCCAGTGCGGTCGGGGCGTCGGATGCGCTTCCGCGTGCTGGAGGTGATCCGCCAGTTCGCACAGGAGCAGCTGCGCGACGCAGGGCAAGAGCACAGCGCTCGGACGGCCCACGCCGCCCACTACGCAGTGGAAGCCGGGCGGGCAGCCGAAGGGTTGCGGAGCCGCGACAGAGAAGCATGGCTGGACGCCCTCGCACACGACCATGCGCAGTACCGCGCAGCTCTGGAGTGGTCGTTCGGCCGGAACCGCGGAGACGAGGCCCTGCGGATTGGAGCGGCCCTGGGGCCTTTCTGGGCGAGCCGGGGGTACGACCTCGAAGGCGCCGCCTGGCTCGCGCGCCTGCTGGACGCCGGCGCCGACCCGACCGTACGACACCGCGCCACGGCCGCCAACGCGGCCGCGGTTGCGTTGGCGAACCTCGGTCGGTACCAAGAGGCGGGCACCTACTGCGAGCTGGCCGAGCGCCTGGCGTACCGGACGCAGGACGACTGGGAGCTGCTCGAAGCGCTCCTGACGCAGACCCGCCTGGCCGTCCTCCGCCGGGACCGGGCGACGGCCGAACGGCTCGTCACGCGAACCACGACGCTCGCCGTTGACGGTCGCTTCGGGCGCCAGCTGGGCTGGAGCCACCGCTGGGCCGCCCAGATCGCCGCAGCCGAGGGGCGCTGGGAAGACGCGACACCCGATCGTCTTCTCGCGGGTTTCCGACTGCTCGTGCTGGCCGGCGACCGCAACGGCGCCGCCCAGATCGCCGCGCTGGGCGCCGCCGTCGCCGCCAGCCAGGGCGACCTTCCCTCCGCCAGCGACTGGGCCGGCAAGGCAGGCGACATCTCGCCGGGCTACGAGCGCTCGCCTGCAGGCATTCTCGCCACGGTCGTGCAGAGCATCGTCGAGCTGCGGCGCGGGATGCTCGAGCAAGCTCGCGCGCTGGCGCTGCAGACACTCGATCGCGCTCAGGACCGTGGCCTCACAGTCGGACTCGTGCTCGGGCTCGAGGCGACCGCCGGAGTCGCTATCGCCTCAGGCAATCCGGAACTCGGCGTGCTCCTCTGGGGCAAGGCGGAGGGTCTGCGCAAGGAGATCGGCTACCCGCCCCCCGCCTTCGAGGTAGCGCCTTTCGCGCCCGAGCTCGACGGTGCGAGGGCGCAGCTTGGAACCGAGCGGTTCCGTGAACTGCTCGAACAGGGACACCATGCCCCGCTCGACCACGCCCTCGACGGCGCCCGGCGAGTCTGACACGACTTCATCGCGCCGCCCGACGGCCGCTCTGTGAAGGTGGCTTGTAGAGTGGGCTCCCTACATCCCCGTCGCGTGTGTGCCGCCAGGGGAGAGAGTGCACGGTGCGGCGTGAGTCGCCCTGGCGAACGTACTGGCGCACGGCGACAAGCATCCCTGCAAATCGCGCGTTTTGGGCCAAAGTCTCAACGGGCCAGGGGGATTCGTAGTCCCAAGAGGGTGACGAGGGACGACCGCGGGCACGCGAGACCACGTCGAGGAGCGCCGCCAGGAAAGCCACGAGTTCAAATGAAGAACGAGGCTAGAAACTCGGAACGAGGTTAGAACTCCTTACTGTGTCTACCGAGACGAGGGGGCGCGAGGTCGATCTCGCGGAGCTGCTGGCGGCGCTCTCGCTCGTCGTGGATCTCGGCCTGGGGCAGCCGATGGAGCACGTCCTGCGTCAGACAGTGATCGCGATGCGCATGGGTGAGTCGCTCGCCCTCTCGGTGCAGGATCGAGCCGCTCTGTACTACGTCTCGCTCCTCGCTTGGGTCGGCTGTGGAAGCGATTCACACGACCTGGCGACCTGGTTCGGCGACGATTTGGCATGGCGAGCAGCAAGCTACGAGATCGACCCGGTCGGGCGAGAGGCCCTTTCTCTCCTGACGGACAGGGCGGCGGCGGTGAACCCGCCGCTCGCAGGCTCTGGAACTGGCGACGTAGCCAAGCTGCGGAACTCCACGGTCGAGCACTGTGTCGTGACCAGGGATTTCGCCGAGCGCGTCGGTCTTGGCCCCGAGGTATCAGATCCGCTCGTGCAGCTGTTCGAGCGATGGGACGGCCGCGGCCGACCGTCTCGCCTGGCCGGCGACGCGATCGCGCTTGCGGCCAGAATCGTTCAGCTTGCCGATGTGATCGTTCCCTTCCATCGCGCCGGCGGCGTCGAGGCGGCGGTTGCCGTCGCGCGTCAGCGGGAGGGAACCCAGTTCGATCCCGGACTCGTCGACCTCTTCTGCGCGAACGCGAACGAGATCCTCGATGGGCTGGACGAGGCCGACAGCTGGGAAACGGTGCTTGCCACCGAACCGGGCTTGCGGATCCCGCTCGGCGGCGACGCGCTCGAAGGTGTGCTCGAGGCGATCGCCGACTTCACTGACCTGAAGTCGCCGTACACGCTCGGACATGCGCGCGGCGTCTCGGTGTTGGC
>JBOHBD010000254.1:0-2166 GCA_050698195.1 Gaiellaceae bacterium | reverse complement strand
TCTCGTGGCCGGAAGCGGACGAGCTCGTCCGCGCGTACGCGAACGGTCTCCTGGCGCGCGGAGTCGGCAAGGGGGACGCGTTCGCGATCCTCGCCCAGAACAGCCTCGACTGGGCGCTGCTCGACTTCGCGCTGGCCCGGATCGGCGCCGTGGGGATCCCGATCTACGCGAATAGCGCTCCCCGCGACGTCGGTTACCTGCTCGAGCATTCGGAGGCCGTCGGGGTCGTCTGCGAGGACGCGGAGCAGCTCGCGAAGGTGGAGGCCGTCGCGGAGAGGCTCGCGACGCTCGAGCACGTTCTCACCTTTCGCGACCTTCCGGGCCTCGCGTCGCACGGTCGCGACTTCGCACAGACGAGCCCCGGCGCGCTCGACGAGGCCGCGGCGGCGATCGACGAGGAGGATCTCTTCACGATCATCTACACGTCGGGGACGACCGGCCCACCGAAGGGCTGCATGATCCGCCACCGCAACTACTACGCGATGGTGAGCGTGGTCGACTCGATGGAGGATCACTACCGCCCGGACGACGTGATGCTGCTCTACCTGCCCCTCGCGCACAACTTCGGCCGGCTGATGCTGCTGACCGGCGCGTACGTCGGCTTTCCGATCGCGTTCCTCCCGGACCCGCTGCGGGTGGCCGAGGCGATGCTCCAGGTCCGTCCGACCGTTCTGCCGAGCGTTCCGCGCGTGTACGAGAAGGTGTACAGCGCGGTCCAGTCCCGATTCGACGAGGCGACGGGGGTCACGCGGCGCCTGATCGACTGGGCGCTCCCGATCGGGCGAGAGGTGAGCCGGCTCGAGGCCGAAGGGAAGCCGGTTCCGCGGGGCCTCGCACGAAGGCACCGTCTCGCGGACCGGCTCGTCTTCTCGAAGGTACGCGAGCGGCTCGGCGGTCGCCTGCGGATCCCGATCTCGGGCGGAGCGCCGCTCGCCAAGGAGATCGCCGAGTTCTTCGACGCCGTCGGGATACGCATCCTCGAGGGCTACGGGTTGACGGAGTGCACGACGGCGGCGAGCACGAACCAGCCGGGTCGGTACCGCTTCGGGACGGTCGGGCCGGCGCTCCCCGGATTCGAGGTTCGCATCGACGAGGACGGCGAGATCCTGGTCCGCAGCGAGACGGTCTTCAAGGGCTACTTCAAGGACCCGGAGGCGACGGCCGCCGTGCTGATGCCGGACGGCTGGCTGCGAACAGGCGATATCGGCGAGCTCGACCCGGACGGCTTCATCACGATCACCGACCGGAAGAAGGACATCCTCGTAACGGCCGGCGGGAAGAACGTCGCGCCGCAGTCGATCGAGAACGACCTCAAGACGTCGAGGTACGTCTCGCAGGCCATCGTGGTCGGCGACCGCCGCCCGTACGTCACGGCGTTGATCACGCTCGACGAAGCCGAGATCGGGCGGTGGGCGGCCGAGCGCGAGATCGACGGCGACCTCGGGTCGCTCGCTCGGGACGAACGCGTGCGCGAGCTCGTGCAAGAGGTCGTGGACGAGGCCAACCGGGAGCGCTCGCGCTACGAGCAGGTGAAGCGCTTCGCGCTCCTACCGCGCGACTTCACGATGGAGCACGGTGAGGTCACGCCCACGCTCAAGCTCCGGCGGCGCGCGGTGATCGAGCATTTCCAAGACGAGATCGGCGAGCTCTACGCATAGTCGGCTCGCCTGAGCTCGAACCTCGCCGTTTAGCGTGCTCGAGTTCCGGCTAGCCCCAAGAGCTCTACGACGAGGGAGGGTCTGGCCATGACGCATCACTGCTCGACTGCGCCCAGGCGTGCGACGCCTCGCGTGACCTCATGCTTCGGGGCTCCGACCTGCACGCTGCAATCTGCGGTGTCTGTGCAGACGCGTGTGAACGCTGTGCCGAGTCGTGCGAGGACATCGGCGCCGACGATGACGTCATGCGCAGCTGCGCGGAGATCTGCCGCTCCTGTGCCGAGAGCTGCCGCTCGATGGCAGCCGTGCACGCGAGGTGACGGCAGTCAACCGGTCTGGTGGACGCCGCGGCGGCGCGAGGGCAGCCCCTGGCCGGAGCGCCTATAGAACGCGCCGTGCGCCGACCCAGGTCGACGCGTACCACGAGTCGTAGAGGCTCGAGATCTTGACGACGTCGCCCGTGTGCGGCGCGTGGATGAACTGACCCCCGCCGATGTACATCCCCATG
>JBOHBD010000253.1:0-12994 GCA_050698195.1 Gaiellaceae bacterium | reverse complement strand
GTCGTGGAGACTCCGCGGTGCGCTACATCGGCGACAAGCCCGTCCGGGTCGCGGAGTTCGAGCGGCGCTGCGCGATGGTGAAGGAGTTCATGAACGGCCACGAGGTCGAGTGGAACGACAAGCAGCTGAAGCTCGCCTGGGTGCGGCCGGAGCTGCCCGAGATCCCGATGTGGGTCGCGGGCTACGGGCCGAAGGCACTCGCAGTCGCAGGCCGGGTCGGAGACGGCGTCATCATCCAGCTCGCCGATCCCGTGATCGTCGAGTGGATCATGGACACCGCTCGCAAGTCGGCCGAGGAGGCGGGGCGCGATCCCTCGGCGCTCCAGTGCATCGTCTGCGCTCCGAGTCACATCTCGGACGACATCGCGGACGCGCGCGAGCAGGTTCGGTGGTTCCCGGCGATGGTCTCGAACCACGTCATGGATTTGATCGAGCGCTACGGGTACGACTCGGAGATCCCGATGGAGCTGACCGAGTTCGTACGCGTGCGGAAGTTCTACGACTACGAGGAGCACTCGCGCGTCGGCGCGAAGCACGGCGAGTTCGTCACCGACGAGATCTGCGACCGCTTCTGCGTTCTCGGGACGGCGGCGCAGGCGACGGCGAAGCTGAAGGAGCTCGAGTCGATCGGCGTCGACCAGTTCAACATCTACCTCATGACCGAAGGTCAGGAAGACACGCTCGGCGCCTACGGGCGGGACATCATCCCGCAGTTCTAGCGCGAGGAAGCCCGTGGTTCCCCCGCGAGCCCCCTCCCTCCTCGCCGCCCACGAAAGGAGCGCCCATCGGGCTCCAGCCGGGCAACGCCCGGCTCCGCCCAACAACCGCGGCCCCACGGGTGAGACGTGAAGAAGAGAAGCGAGTGATCTCCCGTCCCGCGCGACCGGAATTCCGCGCCAGCGGATTGCGGTCTTGCGCCTGGAAGGTTGTGTGAATGAGCGCGCCGCGGCCGCGAAGCGGACGCCTTCAGGGGTTTGTGCGCGACCGGAATTCCGCGCCAGCGGATTGCGGTCTTGCGCCTAATAGATCGTCTTGCCGAGCGCGCTCGCGACAAGCTCGACCGCGGTCAGCGCGGTCGTGTTCTAGCGTGAGAGGATCGGGTTCACCTCGACGACCTCGCGCGACCCGGCGAGCTCCGACTCGGCCATCAGCTCGAGCGCGAGGTGCGCCTCGCGGTAGGTGAGCCCGCCGCGAACCGGAGTGCCGACGCCGGGCGCGACGAACGGGTCGAGCACGTCCATGTCGAACGAGACGTGAACGAATCCGGGACCCGAGACCCTGTCCAGCGACTCGCGCACCGCGCGCTCGATCCCGATCCGGTCGATCTCGCTCATCGTGAACACGCGCACGCCCTTCTCGCGCAGAAGCTGGCGCTCCCCCTCGTCGAGCTCACGAGTGCCGATCAGCGCGACGCGCGAGGCATCGACGGCGGGAAGCGACCAGGCGTCGCTCTCGAACGCGGCTCCGGCGAGCCCGAGCGCCGCGGCCAGCGGCATCCCGTGGACGTTCCCGCTCGGACTCGTATCGGGCGTATTGATGTCGGGGTGCGCGTCGACCCAGAGCAGCCCGCCCGGGCCGTGCACCGATGCAAGGCCGGCGAGCGTCCCGAGCGCGACGGAGTGGTCGCCGCCGAGGACGAGCGGGATCTCCCCCGCCCTCGATGCCTCCGCGACGGCGGCGGCGATGCGTACACACGTCTGCTTGATCTCCGGGAGGTAGCGCGCGCGCTCGTCCTCGAGCGCGGTCGCCTCCGCCTCCGGGCTCTCGACGTTACCGATGTCCCGGACGTCGTACCCGAGGCTGCGAATGCGCTCCTCGAGCCCTGCCGCGCGCATCGCCGACGGGCCCATGTCCACCCCGCGTCTCCCCTGCCCGAGGTCGAGCGCCGCCCCGATGATCGCGACCTTGCGCTCGCGGGCAGCATCCACGGCGTGGAAGGCTAACGGGTGTGCCGGAGAGGGATCAGTGGGCCGAGTGGCTCGCCGAGAGACGCTACGGCGGTGACCCCGAGCGGGCCGCCCGCGGGCTGGAGCAGCTTGTGCAGTGGCGCGACCGGGTCCTCGACCATGCCCGACTCGCCGAAGGCGAGACGGTGCTCGACGTCGGCTGCGGAGAGGGCCTGGTCGGGTTCGGAGCGCTCGAGCGTGGCGCCGGGACCGTCATCTTCAGCGACGTTTCCCAGGACCTGCTCGACTTCTGTCGTGAGGCGGCGACCGAGCTGAGCGTTCTCCGCCGATCCCGCTTCCTCCGAGCACCCGCCCACGATCTCCAACCGGTCGACAGCAGCTCCGTCGATGTGGTGGCCACTCGCTCGGTGCTCATCTACGTCGAGGACAAGGAGTCGACCTTTCGCGAGTTCGCACGCGTGCTGCGACCGGGCGGTCGGATCTCCCTGTTCGAGCCGATCAACCGCTTCGCCCGCACGACTGCCGACACGTGGGCCGGATTCGACCTGAGCCCCATCCGAGACATCTCGGAGAAGCTGCGTGCGATCTACGAGGCCATCCAGCCGCCGGACACCGATCCGATGCTCGACTTCGACGAACGAGACCTCGTCGATCTCGCCGAGCGGGCCGGCTTCTTTCCGATTCGCCTCGACCTCGAAGCCGAGATTCGTGCGTCGGACCACCTGAGTTGGGAAAACTTCCTCGCGAGCGCAGGGAACCCGCGAAATTCCGACGGTTGCCGAAGCCATGGACCAGGCGCTCACCCAAGAGGAGCGGGAGCGCCTTACCGCTCATCTCCGCCCGCTCGTCGAGGAAGGTCGCGGCACTCGGCGAATGGCCCACGCTTTCCTCCACGCCGTCAAGCCCTGAAGACCGAGGTAGACTGGAGCGCCGCGGCGAGGTAGCTCAGTCGGTAGAGCACACGGCTGAAAACCGTGGTGTCGCCGGTTCGATTCCGGCCCTCGCCATCCGAGCGCTCATCCGTTCGTCTAGTCGACCTTCGACCAGGGCTTCGCCGTCAGGTGCACCGTCCGAACCTCCCGACACTCCTCGAGTACCGGATCGAGGTCCAGTAGCTGCCCGTCGAAACGCCGCATAGTCGCCAGAGGTCGACCAGCTGCTGCCTGTCTCGAAGCGTCCGTTGAGCGACCACGCTCCCGAGTCCGTGAGCTCGAGTGTCCACCGCCCGAAGACGTTGAAGCCCGGAGGCGGCTCGTCCTCCGTCGTGATCGTCGCGCGGTACATCCCCGTTTCGAAGTCGCCGGGGATCGCTTCTCCCCCGCCACAGCCGGTGAGCAGCACGGTTGCGAGAGCGGTCATCGAGGCGAGGCGAGCCATCTCCCGTCGGCGATGCTAGGTTAGCCTCCTCGGAACCTCAAGCGTCGGACGCGCACCGTGAGCCCCTCCCAGCTTGACGGAGACCACATCGAGGCTTAAGGATCGTGCCGCTCGGATGATCTATCCGTCGAGAGGGAGGACCCGATGACCGAGTTCGCTCAGCGGCTCGAGGGCGGCTGGATGCAGCGGAAGTTCCGCTTCGCCGAGAACGGCACGACGCTGGCCAGGGACACGATGGCCGGCGTCACGACGTTCATCGTCATGTCGTACATCATCTTCGTGAACCCTCAGATCCTCAGCTTCGCCGGCGTCGAGGGGCTCGAGGGCCAGGGGCTGCCGTTCGACGGCGTGCTCGCCGTCACGTGTCTCGTCGCGGGCGTGATGACGATCGCGATGGGGCTGTACACGAACTACGCCTACGCCATCGCGCCGGGACTCGGCATCAACGCGACCGTCGCGTTCAGCCTCGTCATCGGAGAAGGGCTGTCCTACCCGGCCGCAATGGGGCTGATCGTGATCGAAGGAATTGCCGTCACGATCTTCGTCCTCACTGGGCTCCGCGAGCGCATGATGGACGCGATACCGCTCGACCTGAAGAAGGCGATCGCGATCGGCATCGGCCTCTTCATCGCCTTCATCGGCCTCGAGAACGCAGGCATCGTCGTCCAGGGGGTCCCGCTGGTCGATCTCGCGCCGCTCACGACGTGGCCGATCCTCGTCGCGTTCTTCGGCCTCTTCCTCACCGTCGCGCTGCGCGCACGTGGCGTGCGGGGCGACCTCCTGATCGGGATCGTGGCGGCGACCGCGCTCGCCACGATCATCAACGAGGCGGCCGGGGAAGATGCCGGCTTCACCGCCGGGGCAACCATCCCCGACGACGTCTACGACAACCCCAACCTCGAGCTCCTGGGCAACTTCAATCTCGACGCCTTCACCGAGCTCGCGTTCATCTCGGCGGTCGTCTGGGCGTTCACGCTCTTCATGGCCGACTTCTTCGACACGATGGGAACGCTCGTCGGCGTGGGCAAGCCGGCCGGCTACCTGGACGAGGAGGGGCGCCTTCCGGAGCTTGGCAAGCCGCTGCTCGTCGACTCGCTTGCCGCGGTTGCGGGGGGTGCGGCATCGTCGTCGTCCGCCACGACCTACATCGAGTCGGCGTCCGGCGTCAGCGTGGGTGGGCGAACCGGGTGGGTCTCGGTCGTCTGCGGCGTGCTCTTCCTGCCCTTCATGTTCTTCGCGCCGATCATCGGGATGGTCCCCCCGGAGGCGACTGCTCCGGCGCTGATCGTCGTCGGCTTCCTGATGATGACTGCGCTGACGGAGGCCGAAGAGGAGGCGGAGGTCGAGCGAGCGGCGGAGTCGGGCGAGGGTCCACCGCGCGCTCGCGCTGCTCGCAAGCTCGCGGGCATCGACTTCAGCGAGCTCGGCGTGGGCCTCGCTGCGGCGCTCACGATCATCATCATGCCCTTCACCTTCTCGATCGCCGACGGGATCGGGTTCGGCTTCATCGCCTTCGTCGTCGTTCGGGCGGCTCAGGGGAGATGGCGTGACGTCCACCCGTTCATGTGGGTCGCGAGCGGCGCGTTCGCCCTCTACTTCCTCGTCCCGCTGCTCCAGGACAACTTCGACTGGATCTAGACGCTCCGAGCGCCGCGGTCGCCGGGATGGACCTCGCATTCCTCCCGGCGACCGAACAGGCGCGCCTCGTGCGCTCGGGTGAGATCACCTCCGTCGAGCTCGTGGAGCTCTACCTCGAGCGCATCGACCAGCTGGACTCCCGGCTCAACTCGTTCGTCACCGTGCGCACCGAAGAAGCGGTCGCGGACGCGAGAGCCGCGGACAGCGCCGAGGGCGGCGCGCCGTTCCGCGGTGTCCCCATCGCGATCAAGGATCTGATGCCGACAGCCGGGATCAGAACCACCTACTCGTGCCGCGCGTTCGCCGACCACGTCCCCGACTTCGACACCGCCGTCGTCCGTCGACTGCGCGAGGCCGGGTTCGTGATCCTCGGGAAGACGAACACTCCCGAGTTCGGGACCGTGGCCTTCACGGAGTCCGAGCTGAACGGCGCGACACGAAATCCGTGGAGCCCAGACCTCACTCCGGGCGGATCGAGCGGCGGAGCGGCCGCGGCGCTCGCGGCAGGCCTCGTTCCCGTCACGCACGGATCGGACGGAGGCGGCTCAATCCGGATTCCCGCCTCTTGCTGCGGGGTCTTCGGCTTGAAGCCGTCACGCGGGCGCATCTCGAGCGCGCCGTTCATGTCGCTGGAGGGGCTCTCGACGTCCGGTCCCATCACACGTTCCGTCGCAGACGCCGCCGCCCTTCTCGACGTCCTGGCCGGGTATGAGCCCGGGGATCCCTGGTGGGCGCCTCCTCCAGAGCGGCCCTTCGCGGAGGCGGCGGTCATCGAGCCCGGACGGCTTCGCATCGCGGCGACGGTCGATCCGCCGATCGAGACGCCGGTGGATCCGGACTGCGCCGCCGCCCTCGCCGCCGCAGCGGCGCTCCTCGAGGAGCTCGGCCACGAGGTCGTGGAGACGACACCGCCGTGGGCCGAGCCGGGCTTGATCGATGCGTTCATCACCGTCTGGCAGGTCGGCCCGACGCTGTTCCCCGTCGACCCGGACCTCCTCACGCCGCTCAACCGCGACCTCGCCGCCTCGGCCCGACGCACGTCTGCCGCCGAGTACGCGAGCGCTGTGCAGCGGCTCCACACGGCGTCGCGGCGCATCGTCGCGTTCTGGCAGGACGTCGACGTCGTCCTCTCACCCACGCTCGCCCTGCGGCCGGTTCCAATCGGCTGGCAGGAGGAAGGAGTAGCGGGGGCGATCGAGCAGCTTCATCGGAACACGCTCTTCACGCCGTTCACCGCGATCGCCAACCTCACCGGCCTCCCGGCTATGTCGCTCCCACTGCACTGGAGCGCCGACGGTCTTCCGATAGGCGTTCAGGCAACCGGCGGCCCGGCCGGAGACGCGCTCTTGCTCCAGCTCGCAACGCAGGTCGAGCGGGCGCGACCGTGGGCGGGGCAGCGACCGCCGATCTCGTAGCACGAGAGGAAAGAGGCGTCCGGCTCAGCTCAGACCACGGGGACGATCCGGATCCGCTGACCCGGACTGGCGTGCAGCATCCGCGCGGCGCTTCCACGCGAGATCGCGACCGACATGTTGCGATAGCTGTCCTCGTACAAGATCACGTCCCCCGGGCGCGCGTCCGCGAACGTCCTCGCCATCACCGCGTAGTAGCGCTCACCGGCGTGCTCGAGCTCGACTCGCGTCCCGGAGACGATCCCCATCCGGTCGACGTCGTCCCGGGTCAGGTTGAGCGCGATGTTGCCGAAGCTGTCGACGTAGAGGAGGGTCGCGACGAGACCTCCGTCGGCGAATGTGGGCTCGGGCAGATCGAGGCTGACGAGACCCTCCGGATCGAGGGGAGGTCCGAGCTCGGCGAGCGAGACGCCGCACGCGAGGTGGGCGGCGGCCGGACTGAAGAGGTCGCGGCCGTGAAACGTGCGCGAGATCGCATCGAGCGCGTAGTCCGGGTTCACGATGTCGTGCGCCGCGGCGATGCCGGCCTTGCTCGCTGCGGGAAGGAGAAGGCCGTTGTCCGGCCCGACGTAGAGCCGCTCCGTCCGGTCGCGAAGCGCGAGCGCGCGCCGCGGCCCGCCGACGCCGGGATCCACGACGGCGAGGTGGACGCCGACCGGCATGTACTCGATGGTGTTCGCGAGGACCAGCGCTCCCTCGAGCACCGCCTGGGGAGGAATCCCGTGCGTGATGTCGATGATCTGGGCCTCGGGGGCAATCCCCTTCATCACCCCGTGGCATGTGCCGACGAAGTCGTCCTTGAGCCCGAAGTCGCTCAGGAACGTGATGAACACGGAACGAGCGTAACGCCGCTCGCGAAGACGCGTGGCTCAGGCGTTGCGACGTGCGCGGGTAGGCGCGCACCGCCGGAGGCGCTTTGCCTGCGCTTGGCCGCAGACCGTCGAGCCGTGCGAGCGGATGCGAACGAACGCCGTCGGAACCTGCAGGGGAAGCGGCCTCCCGCGGAGCAACGGCCGGCTCACGCGTCGGGCTCCTGCGTGTCCGTCGCCGCAGTGCGATGCACGCGCGCAGCGTAGCGAGGGGCCCGGCCGGTCACACGGTCGTCACGTGCGTCGGCGATCGCTCGGCGGACTCACGGCGCCGGACGAGCGCCAAGAGCTCCACCGCCTCCCGCTCGAGACGCACGAGCTTCGCCGAGATGATCGCGACGTACACGAGGACGAAGACGAACACGACGCCGTACGCCGCGGCGACGTACTCGCCGCCCGTCATCGAAGGGCCTCCCGCAGCTCCCGGAGATCGGCATGGAGTCGCTTTCCGGCCAGCTCGACGCGATAGAGCACGTAGCTGAGCAGGGTGACCGCAGCCCAGGACACGCAGAACGCCGTGAACATCGTCCCCGTCATCTGAGGCCCCTCGCGTGTGAACGCCGTCGGGTGGATGAAGTCCTCGGCGAGCCGGATCGCGAGGAAGCTGATCGGAATGAGCACGACACCGAAGAGGGCGTAGACCGCCGAGGACCGGGCGCGTCGCGGCCCGTCCTCGAGGGAGAAGCGGAGCATGAAGTACGCGCAGTAGAAGAGGAACAGCGTGAGGAAGAGGACGAGCTGATTCGAGTCCCACGTCCACCAGACGCCCCACGAGGCTTTCGCCCAGATCGCGCCCGTGATCAGCGTCAGCGAGCCGAAGATCGTCCCCTGATGAATCGCGACGTAGCTCTCGAGGTCGTACCGCTCGTCGCCGCGCCAGAGGAGGAGCAGTGCCTTCCAGGCTCCGAGCCCGAAGCAGAAGTACGCCGTCAACGCGATCGGGACGTGGATGTAGAAGATCCGCTGCGAGATGCCCTGGTCGGCGTCCTCCGGGGCAACGAAGAACGAGAGCACGATCGCGAGTCCCATCAGCCCCGCTGCCAGAGCGGCGAGGGCGGGAAGGCTGCGGATCGCGGAGAAGGCGGTCAGGTCGCTACGACTCGGTGACGACGTACTCGAAGGACGCCCACGAGAGTACCGCGAAGACTCCGTCGTAGAGCGCGAGGAGCAGGAGGTACCGCTCGCCCTCGGCTGAGATGGCGGCGCCGACGCCACCGACGACGAGGGGAATCGCAAGGGGAAGGAAGAGCAGCGGAAGCAGAAGCTCCCGCGCGCGGCCTGCGGCAGCCATCGCGGCCATCAGCGAGCCGACCGCGCAGATTCCGAGATCTGCGAGCAGAACGCCCGCAAGTGCGGTTCCGTCGAGCGGCGCGAAGAACAGGACGAAGGCGGGGAGAGCGACGACCTGAGCGGCGAGTAGGAACGCGAGTGTCGCCAGGGTCTTTCCAAGCCAGATCGCGCTCCGGTCGCACGGTGCGAGCACGAGACCGTCCAGGACGCGGTGCTCCTGCTCGGGCACCCAGGCTCGGGCGAGCCCGAGGAGGGCCGTGAACACGATCGCCACCCAGAGGAGCCCGTACGCGGCTTCGTCGCCCGTGCCCGCCGGGACGGCGAAGTGGAAGACGACCAGGGTCGCGAGAACGAAGAGAAGCATCGCCGGCAAGGTGTCGCGCGCGCGAAGCTCCACTCGGAGGTCCTTCCGCGTGAGCGCCGCGA
Organism: Gaiellaceae bacterium; assembly: GCA_050698195.1. Lineage (GTDB taxonomy): Bacteria > Actinomycetota > Thermoleophilia > Gaiellales > Gaiellaceae > GMQP-bins7. The sequence goes on along the minus strand of JBOHBD010000253.1, from coordinate 4,075 downwards.
CGTCCGCGAGATACGTCATGCGAGCACGAGCCTGCCGGTGGCCAGCCGCTCGATTCGTGTGGGGTCGTGGGTGGACACGACGATCGTCCGAGCACCCGCAAGCTCGTCGAGCTCCCGATCGAGAAGCGCGGCCCCCTGCTCGTCGAGGGACGCGTACGGCTCGTCGAGCACCAGCAGGTCGGGATCGTGGAGCAAGGTGCGGCAGAGCGCCAGGCGTTGCGTCATCCCGCGAGAGTAGGCCGACACACGCTCGTTTCGCGCGTCCCAGAGGCCGAAGCGCTCGAGCAGCATCCCGATCCGTTCCCGCCGCTCCGGAATCCGGTAGAGCCGACCGAAGAGGTCGAGGTTCTCGAGACCGGTGAGCTCGCGGTAGACGAGAGGCTCGTGCGCGAGGAACCCCAGTCGGCCGCGCTCGACGTCGACCTCGAGCCTGCCCCGCGTGGGTGCCGCGAGACCCGCCAGGACCCGCAGCAGAGTCGTCTTCCCCGAGCCGTTCGGCCCGGTCACGAGCAGGAACCCGTGCCGCCCGAGCTCCACGTCGATCCCGGCGAGCACTCGACGCCGGCCGTAGCGCTTCTCGATTCCGTGCGCCCGGATCATCCCACGAGCACATCCAGGGCGACGAACGCGAAGAAGACGATGCTGATGACGCCGTTCACGGTGAAGAAGGCGGCGTTCAGGCGGCGGAGGTCGCCCGGCCGGACGATCGCGTGCTCGTACGCGAGGAGCACGGCCACCGCCAGGATTCCGAGCCAGTAGAAGGCCCCCGCCTCGACGCCGGCTCCCGCGAGTGCGAACAACACGACGGATCCGACGTGAAACGCTCGGGCGGCGTTGAACACGCCTTGCTCGCCGAACCGGACCGCCCACGAGTGGAGCCCCTCCCGCCGGTCGTGCTCGAGGTCGTACAGCGAGTAGTAGAGGTCGAAGCCCGCGACCCACAGGAGGACGGCTCCGCCGAGAGCCCATGCCTCCCACGGAGCCGAGCCGGATACTGCGAGCCACGCCCCGACGGGAGCGAGCCCGAGGCACGCGCCCAACCAGAAATGACAGAGCCACGTGAACCGCTTCAGATACGGGTAGGCGAAGAACAGCGCGATCGGGATCGGCCAGAGCCAGCGCACGACGGGGTCGAGCTGGAACACCGCGACGAGGAAGACGGCCAGCGCGACGGCACTGAGCGCGATCACCTGGCCGCGCGAGAGCGCGCCGCTCGGAAGCTCGCGCGTCGCCGTGCGCGGGTTGCGAGCGTCGAGCTCGGCGTCGACGAGGCGGTTGAGCGCCATCGCGAGTGTACGCGCACCGGTCATGGCCACCGTGATCCAGACGACGTCACCGAGGCCGGGCCAGCCACCCGCGGCGAGGAAGGCCCCGACGTAGGCGAAGGGCAGCGCGAAGACGGTGTGCTCGATGCGGACGAGCGACGCGAGGCGCCGCGGCAGCGGGACTGTCACGGTCGTCACGTCTGTCGGTGAGGCGTCGCCTTGTCGCCTGCCGCGAGCTCGAGCCCGTGGCGGAGTGCCGGCTTCAGCACCGCGAACCCGTCGCGACAGCCGCCGGGTGAGCCCGGGAGGTTCACGACCAGCGTCTCGCCGCTGAGGCCCGCCACCCCACGCGACAGCTGCGCGTGCGGGGTCCGCGCGAGCGCGTCGGCACGGATCGCCTCGGCAATGCCCGGAGCCTCGCGATCGAGAACCGGCCGAGTCGCCTCCGGCGTTACGTCACGCGGCGCGAAACCCGTTCCTCCTGTTGTCAGGATGAGCGACACCTCGTGGGCGAGCTCGCCGAGGGCCGACGAGATCGTCTCGAGGTCGTCGGGCACGACCCGACGCACGACCTCGAACTCCTCACCCTGCAGCAACTCCTCGAGCGCGTCCCCGCTGGCATCCTCGCGCACGCCCGCGTGCACACCGTCGGAGATCGTCAGCACGGCCGCTCTCACAGGGGTTCCTTCGTCTTCTCGACGAGACGGACCCGGCCGATCTCCATCTCCTTGTCGATCCCCTTCGCCATGTCGTAGATCGTCAGCGCCGCCGTGGTCGCTGCAACCAGCGCCTCCATCTCGACGCCCGTATGAGCGGTTGTCTGGGCGGAGGCCTCGATGTCGACGGCCGACTCACCGACCTCCAAGAGAACGTCGACGTGCGTGAGGTCGAGCGGGTGACACAGCGGGATCAGCTCCGCGGTCCGCTTGGCGGCCATGATTCCGGCGAGCTTCGCGGTCGCGAGCGCGTCGCCCTTGGGGAGGTCGCGGAGTCGCTCGGCCGTCGCGGCAGCCATCCGTACCTGCGCGCGAGCCACCGCCCGGCGCCTCTCGACAGCCTTGTGGCCGACGTCGACCATCCTGACGTCGCCGGCGTCGCCGATGTGGGAGAGCTCACTCATCTGTTCTCCATCTTGACAACCATACCGGACGGAATCCCGTGGCTCATGCGTGTGTCGCCGCGCGATTGCTCACGACGGGATCGTAGACCGCCGGGATCATCCGCACGCTCGCTTACGCAGCCTCTGCGCGACCGGACGTGGGCGAGGCTCAGGCCACCGGTGCGCTCGGCGACGATCTCGCCGCGTTTTCACGTGAAAACGCGGCAGCGGTCGCGGGCGCAGCCGCCGTCGACCCGGGCACGTCGAGCGTCACGAGCGTTCTGCCGGGCTCCGACTCGAGCCGTACGGATCCGTCCATCAGGCGTGCGAGCTCGCGGGCAATGGCGAGGCCGAGGCCGCTTCCGGAGGCTCGGCCACCCTCGACCCGGTAGAAGCGCTCGAACACCGCCTCTCGGTGCCCCGGAGGGATGCCGGCCCCATCGTCCTCGACGGTGAGCTCCGAACGCTCGCCGCGCCGGCGGGCTCTGATCGCGACTCGGGTTCCCGTCGGCGTGTGCATGAGGGCGTTGACCACGAGCGAGCGGCCGATCTGCAGAACCCGCTCGGGGTCGGCGGCGCACCACACGTCCCCTTCGACGTCGGTCACCAAAGTGTGTCCGGAAGCTGTTGCGACGTGCTCGAGCTCCTCCGCGAGCGTGCTGACGACCTGACCGAGATCGACCGGCTCTCGGACCACGCTGAGCTGTCCGGCGTCGACACGAGAGAGGTCGAGCAGGTCGGCCGAGAGCTTCGTCAACCGCTCGACCTGGCTCTGCATCGTCGCGAGGAACTCGCGCCGCGTCGGCTCGTCGAGCTCTTCGTCGGTCAAGAGCTCGAGAAACCCTCCGAGCGAGAAGAGCGGGGTTCGGAGCTCGTGCGAGGCGTTGGCGACGAACTCCTTCCGCGCGTTGTCGAGCTGAGCGAGCTGGACGCGCATCCTGTCGAACGCGGCCGCGAGCTGGCCGATCTCGTCGGCGCCGCGATCCACGATGGGCGCGTCGAAGTCGCCGCCCGCGATCCGCTCCGCCGCGGTCTCGAGTCGGCGAAGTCGATGCGCAAGCATTCCAGCCGCCGTCAGGCCGAGCACGAGGGCGAGCACGAGGGCGAAGACCGTCGCCACGAGCAGGCGCCGCTCGACGAGCCGGACCGTCGCCAGTGAGTCGGCGAGCGACGCCCGAAAGAGCAGGACAGACTCGGAATCGAGCGGGACCGCGACGTCGGCGTGATCGCCGCCCGCGTCGACGACGCGTCCGCGCTCGACCTTGCCGCTCTCGAGCGCCTGCAGTGCGACCGGATCCCGAGCGACGTCCCGAGAGCTCCGACGGCGGGAGTCGGCGGCGACGGCGAGCGCCGGCGGAGTCGTGGAGAGCACGTCGAACGCGACGACCCGGGCGTTGCTGGCGACCGCGAAGCTCTCGACGGCGTCCGTCCACAGGAACGTGTCCTCCGGCAGGGTCTCGGACAACGGGACCGCGAGCTCCTCGAGCTCGTCGAGCCTCGCGTCGACGAGCTGGCGCTCGAGCGAGGGAACGACGATGAGGTACGCGGTTCCGAGGGCGCCCGCGACGATCGCGGCGAGCGCGAGAGCGAGGCGGATCCGGATGCCGCCCGGGATCCTCACTCGGGCCTGAAGCGGTAGCCGGCTCCCCGGATCGTCAGGATCAGCTCGGGAGCGCTCGGATCCCGTTCGATCTTCTCGCGCAGGTGCCGG